>NZ_JBEXKC010000110.1:0-19063 GCF_040609475.1 Streptomyces sp. NPDC004667
GGCCGAAGGCCATCGCGAAGCGACGCGACCGCAGGGAGCGCCCTTGACAGCCCGGCCCGACACGGAAGGACAGTGAGACTGACGGGAAACCCCCAAACCCTCCCTGATCCGGGCCAGGTCGAGTCCCGCCACCCCCCGACCCCACCCCGCCCCCTCAGCCCCCCGCCGGCCTGTACGTGCAGACGTTCACGCCCGCCGGGCTCGTCGCCGTCGAGACGAGTTCCAGGGTTCGGCGGCTGCCGTCCGTTGGGAAGATCGACTTGCCGCCGCCGAGGAGGACCGGCATGACGATCAGGCGGAGTTCGTCGACCAGGCCCTCGGCGATGAGGGTGCGCGCCAGGGTGGGACTGCCCATCACGAGCAGGTCGCCGCCGTCGGCCGCGTGCAGTTCGCGGAGGCGGGCGAGGGCCTCGGCGCCGGGGATGAGGGTGGTGTTGTTCCAGGTCAGGTCGGCGGCCGTGAGGGTCGCGGAGACGACGTGCTTGGGGATGGAGTTCATCCGGTCCGCGAAGGGGTCCCCCGCCCGGCCGGGCCAGGCGGCCGCCATCGTCTGCCAGGTGCGGCGCCCGAAGAGGAGGGCTTCGGCCTTGGCGGTGGCGTCGGCGAAGGCGCCGCCGACGACTTCCGGGTCGAAGAAGGGCTGCGACCAGCCACCGTGGGCAAATCCGCCGTCGACGTCCTCCTCCGGCCCGCCCGGGGCCTGGACGACGCCGTCGAGGCTGATGAACTCACTGATGACGATGCGCATGGGACTCGCTCCTTCTTCTCAGGACTTTCAGAAGGAGAGACTGCCGGGTCTCCCGGGAATCACCGCTCCGGACACTGTGACCCGGCCCACACCGCTACCGCCGTACGGTCCGGCATCTGACACATCGCGGGGCGGGCGGGCCCGTCGGTGCGACCGGCGCCGTACCCTCCGCGCATGATCGATTCACTCACCCACGTCCGTGTCGCCCGGCCCTCCCTCGACCTGGAGGCCGCCGAGCGGTTCTACGTCCAGGGCCTCGGACTGGACGTCCTGTGGCGGACGACCGGTCACGTCCCCGGGGAGCACGACCTCGTCATGGTCGGGCCCGCCGGCGGCGGATGGCACTTCGAGCTGACCCGGGACCCCGACAACCCGATCGCCCCCTCCCCCACCGTCGACGACCTGTTCGTCGTCTACCTCGGCGAGGCCCCCGACGAGGACCTCGTGGGCCGGCTGGTCGACCACGGCGGGACCCGGGTCCCCTCGCACAACCCGTACTGGGACGAGTACGGGGTCACGATCGCCGACCCGGACGGCTACCGGCTCGTGCTCTGCTCCCGCACCTGGGGCTGAGCCCGGCGCGGGCGGCCGCGGCGCGCGAGGGGCCCGGGTCAGCCGCCGGCCTTGGGGACCTTGGGTGCCTTGGGGAGTCCGGCGGAGAGGGCGGTGCCGGCGCCCGTGAGGGAGGCGTCGGTGGCCTTGGAGGCGGTGCCGGCCGCCTGGGCGGTCACGCCGACGGCGGTCTTGGTGTCCTGCACGGCCTGCCCGGGGTGGTCGACGATCTGGCCGACGCGCTTGGCGAGGGGCTTCACGGCGGTGGCGTTGCCGTCCGCGGCGTGGGCGGCGGCGGGGGTGAGTGCGATCGCGGCGCCGCCGGACAGGAGCAGGGCGGTGAGGGTGCGCTTCATGGCCTTCATGCACGGCCCAACGACCTCACCGCGCCCCGGGTCACCGCTCGCCGCGGGCGTTCCGCGCATCGGGTTACCCCGGGGCCCGGCGCCCCGGCGCACCCGGCCGGCCCGCACCCCGGGGCCCGCGCCCCCGGCGCACCCCCACACCGACAGGGGGTCAGTCCTCGACCACCAGGGCGGGGGTGGACTTGGTGAGGACCTCGCCGCGGAAGAAGGCGGGGCTGCGGCGTTCGGTGACGAACATGATGACCAGGCCGAGGGCGAGGAGGCCGACGCCGATGACGAAGACACTGCCGACGCCGAGGCCGGGGATGGTCGAGCCGGAGCCGTAGGAGGGGTTCCAGGCGTCGGTGAGGGTCTTGAAGAAGACCGCGGCGAGGAGGAGGCCGCCGGTCACCGGGAGGATCCCCTTGAAGAGCAGGTCGCGCACGGAGCGGCGCAGCTCGCCGCGGAAGTACCAGGCGCAGGCGAAGGCCGTCAGCGAGTAGTAGAAGCAGATCATCAGGCCGAGCGCGAAGATCGTGTCGGTGAGGACGTTCTCGCTGACCAGGGTCATGACCGTGTAGAAGGCTCCGGTGGCGATGCCCGCCGTGACGGTGGCGCGGCCCGGGGTCTTGAACCTCGGGTGGACCTTGGCGTAGGAGGCGGGCAGGGCCTCGTACGTGGACATGGCCAGGACCGTGCGGGCCACCGGGATGAAGGTGGTCTGCAGGGAGGCGGCGGCCGAGGCGAGGACGGCGACGAAGAGCAGGATGCCGAGCACGGGGCCCATGACGGGGCCGGCGAGGGCGGCGAAGACGTTGGCGGAGGTCTCCGGGTTGCCGAGGCCGAGGCCGGAGGTGCCGGAGCCGACGGCCATCTGGGCGGCGATGCCGGTGGCCAGGTAGGAGCCGACGAGGACGACCATCGCGATGAGCGAGGCGCGGCCGGGGGTCTTGGAGGACCCGATCGTCTCCTCGTTCGCGGTGAGGCAGGTGTCCCAGCCCCAGTACATGAAGATCGAGAGGGAGAGCCCGGCGGTGAAGGCGGCCATGGAGCCGACCGCGAAGGGGTTCATCCACTGCCACGAGAAGCTCAGTCCCGTGTCGAAGGTGCCGGCGGAGGCCTTCTGGAAGGCCATCGCGACGAAGACCGCGAGGACGAGGAGCTGGAGGCCGACCAGGGTGTACTGGATGCCCTTGGTGGCGGTCATGCCGCGGTAGCTGATGGCGGTGGCGACGGCGATCAGTGTCAGGCAGGTGCCGATGTGGACGAGTTTGTTGCCGTCCAGGTCCGCGATCGACGGATTGTTCGTGATCTCGCCCGCCAGCAGCCAGAAGTAGGAGGTGGCGACGCCCGCGAGGTTGGAGAGCACGATGATCGTGGCGATCACCAGGCCCCAGCCGCACATCCAGCCGATCCGCGGGCCGAAGGCCTTGACGGTCCAGGTGAAGGAGGTGCCGCAGTCCGGCATGGCCTTGTTGAGCTCGCGGTAGGCGAAGGCGACCAGCAGCATCGGGAGGAACCCGGCCAGGAAGACGGCCGGCATCTGGACGCCGACCTCGCCGGCGGTGGAGCCGAGGGTGGAGGTCAGGCAGTAGACGGGGGCGACGGTGGAGATGCCGAGGACGGCGCTGCCGACCAGGCCGACGGACCCCTTGCCCAGGCCCTTGCCGCGGACCTCGCCCTGACCCGCGCCCTGACCCTGGCCTTGATCCTGGCCTTGACCCTCGTTCTGACCCTGGCCATCGCCCTGGGCGACGCCGCTTACCGTGTCTCCGACCTTCTGCCGAACGTCCAGCTGTGTCATGTGTCAGGACGTTAGACGGTGCGGTTTCCACATTCGGAAGACTTAAGTCCGGATCCGAGAGCCCGAAAATGCCTTGAATCTTGAGGCCAAGAGAGTTAACGATCACGCAATGAAAGGTTCACCGGGCCGCCGAACATCGTTTAGGCGGACCCGGAGCTCACCTTTCACCATGCGGAAACCGCAGCACTGTCCGTTTTGAGGCTTTTCAAACTTTCCAGATCAATTTTTGGTCAAGCCCATACGATCGACTGGATTTCGCTGTAAGCGTGCAGCGCGTACGATCCCACGTCCCGCCCCACACCGCTCCGCTTGAACCCGCCGAACGGCGCCTCCATGTTCCGGCCGATCGTGTTCACCCCGACCCCGCCCGCCCGCAGCCGCCGCGCCACGCGGAAAGCGCGGGCCGCGTCCCCCGACCAGACGTAGCTCAGCAACCCGAACTCGCTGTCGTTGGCCAGCCGGACCGCCTCCTCCTCGTCCCCGTCGAACGGAACGACCACCACCACCGGCCCGAAGATCTCCTCCCGGACCACGCGCATGTCGTTGGTGCAGTCGACGAGGAGGGTCGGCGCCACGTAGAAGCCGCGGCCGTCCCCGACCACCGGGCGCTCCCCGCCGTACGCGATCCGCGCCCCCTCCTTCCTCCCCAGCTCCACGTACGACTCCACGCGGTCCCGGTGCGCCCCCGAGATCACCGGGCCGACCACCGTCCCCCGCTCCCCCGGATCACCCACCTTCATGAAGGCCAGGTAGCCCGTCAGCTTCTCCACCAGCTCCGCGTACACCGACCGGTGGACGATCACCCGCGTCGGCGCCGTGCAGATCTGGCCGGAGTAGAAGGAGAACGTCGTACCGATGCCCAGCACCGCCGCGTCGAGGTCGGCGTCCTCCAGGACGACCGCCGCGCCCTTCCCGCCCAGCTCCATCAGCTGCCGCTTCATGCTCCGCCCGCACACCTCGGCGATGCGCTGCCCGACGCCCGTGGAGCCGGTGAAGGACACCATGTCCACGTACGGGGAGTCCACCGCCGCCTCGCCCACCTCCACCGAGGCACCCGAGACCACGTTCACCACCCCGGCCGGCACCCCCGCCTCGTGCAGCGCCTCGGCCATCTTGAACACCGACAGCGGATCCTGCGGGGCCGGCTTGACCACCACCGTGTTCCCCATGGCCAGGGCCGGCGCCACCTTGCCCGCCGGGTTCGCCCACGGGTTGTTGTACGAGGTGATGCACGTGACCACCCCGACCGGCTGGCGCACCTCCAGCGCGCCCAGCACGCTCGCCCGCCCCATCGGGCCGGCCTCGGTCACCTGCGGCGGCAGCCCGCGCTCCACCGGCTCCAGCGCACCGTGCGCGTACCGCCGGAAGCGGGACACCCCGACGCCCACCTGCATCCCGCGCGCGATCCCCGTAGGCGCGCCCGTCTCGGCCCGCGCGAGCTCCGCCCACGGTTCGAACTCCCGCTGCATGACGTCCGCGGCCCGGTCCAGGATCGCCGCCCGCTCCTGCGGCGCCGTACGGGACCAGCCCTCGAAGGCCTCGGCCGCGGCGCGGGCCGCCTCCTCCACCTGGGCCCGGGAGGCCTCGGGGGCCAGACCGACGACGGATTCGTCCGCCGGGTTCACCACCTCGTAGTGGCCGCCGTCCGGCTCCACCCACTCGCCGCCGACGTAGAGCCGCTGCGCCGCTTCACCGCTCATCGGGTGCTCACCGTCCTCGTGTCCCGGCCCGAACGGAGCACGATCCCCGGGATCGCGCCCGTCACCTCGTCGTCGCGGATGGTCTCCACGCCGTTGACCCGTACCGAGACGATCCCGATGGCCCGGGCGTCCAGGCGCGGGCTGTCCCCCGGCAGGTCGTGCACGAGCGTCGCCGGGCCGGCCTCGATCCGCTCGGGGTCGAAGAGCACCAGGTCCGCGTGGAAGCCCTCGGCGATCCGGCCGCGCTCGCGCAGCCCGAACAGCTGCGCCGGGTCGTCGGTCAGCATCTTCACGGCCTGCTCCAGGGGGACCAGCCTGCGGCCGCGCAGGCAGTCGCCGAGGAACCGGGTCGTGTACGGGGCCCCGCACATCCGGTCCAGGTGCGCGCCGGCGTCGGAGCCGCCCAGCATCACGTCCTCGTGCTGCCAGGTCTCGGCGCGCAGCTCCCAGCTCGCCGGGTCGTTGTCGGTGGGCATCGGCCACAGCACGGTGCGCAGGTCGTCGTTGGCGCAGATCTCCACCAGGCACTGGAAGGCGTCCTGCCCGCGCTCGGCGGCGATGTCGCGCACGACCCGGCCCGACAGGCCCTCGTTCTCCTTGCTGTACGTGTCCCCGATGACGTAGCGGCCGAAGTCGGCCAGGCGCCGGAAGACCCCGGCCTCCTTGCTGTCGGCGCGGCGCAGCATCACGGCGCGGACGTCCGGGTCGCGGAGCTTCTCGATCCGCTCGGGGACGGGCAGGGAGAGGACCTCGCCCCAGCCGGGGATGAGGTTGAGGGCGCAGAAGGTGCCGAGGGACATGTTCATCGGGGTGAGGATCGGCATCGTGAGCGCGACGATCCGGCCGCCGGCCGCGCGGGCGCGCTCGCTGGCGGCCAGCTGGCGCGGGACGCGTTCGGGGACGGCGGCGTCGATGGTGAGGACGTTCCAGTTCAGGGGCCGGCCGGCGGTGGCGCTCATCTGCACGAAGAGGTCGATCTCGGCGTCGGAGAACCGGTCGAGGCATCCGGCGACGATGGCCTCCAGCTGGGTGCCCTCGTGGTCGGCGACGGCCGCGGACAGGGCGAGCAGCTCGGCGGGCTCCGCGTGGCGGGAGGCGACGGGGGCGCCGGAGCCGTCGGTGTGCGTGGAGGACTGGGTGGTGGACAGGCCCCAGGCGCCGGCGTCCATGGCCTCGTGGAGCAGGTCGACCATCTGCCGGAGCTGCTCGGGGGTGGGTTTGCCGCCGACCGCGGCCTCCCCCATGACGTGCCGGCGCAGGGCGCAGTGGCCGACCATGAAACCGGCGTTGACGGCGATCCGGCCCTCCAGGGCGTCGAGGTACTCGCCGAAGGTGGACCAGCTCCAGTCGACGCCCTCCTCCAGGGCGGCGAGGGCCATCCCCTCGACCTTGCTCATCATGCGGCGCGTGTAGTCGGCGTCCTCGGGGCGGGCGGGGTTGAGGGGGGCCAGGGTGAAGCCGCAGTTGCCGCCCGCGACGGTGGTGACGCCGTGGTTCATGGAGGGGGTGGCGTACGGGTCCCAGAACAGCTGGGCGTCGTAGTGGGTGTGGGGATCGATGAAGCCGGGGGTCAGGACGAGCCCGGTCGCGTCCTCGCTCGTACGGGCCGCCTCGGTGACGGTGCCGGGGGCGGCGACGATGACGATGCGGCCGTCGCGTATGCCGACGTCCGCGGGGCGCGGGGGCGTGCCGGTCCCGTCGACGACGGTCGCTCCGCGGATGAGGTGGTCGAGCATGACGGTTCCCCTCCTGGGTGGTGGTGGTCCGCGTCGGGCCGGAGCGGGCGGCAGGCCGCTGCCGGGCCGCTCCGGCCCTCGGCGATGCCCTGCCGGGACGGCGGTCCGGGAAGACGCCGCTCCGGCGGGGGGTCTGTCGGGGCCCGGGGACGGCCGGGCCCGGAGGGTCAGGCCGACTGGCGGAAGCGGGTCGTGCGGTGGACCGGGTCCGTGTCGATGTGGGGGATGACGTGCTCGCCGATCAGCTTGATCGTGGTCAGCGTGTCCTCCTTCGACACCCCCGTCGGCAGGCCGAAGGACAGCTGGTCCGCGCCCGCCTGCTCCCAGCGCTTGCACTGGGCGCGCACTTCCGAGGGGTCTCCGCAGATGAGGAGTTCCTCCGCGATGAGGAGCTCGATGATCTCCGCGTTGTACTCGGGGAGGGTCTCGGGCCACTGCGGGATCGCCTCGGGGCGCGGGAAGGTGTCGTGGTAGCGGAAGACCAGCGACTGGAAGCGGTTCATGTTCGCGTTGACCGCGATCTCCACCGCCTTCTCGTGGGTCTCCGCGCAGATCGCCGTCGAGGTGACCATGACGTTGTCGTTGACGAAGGCCCCGATGGCCTTCGCCTCCCGGATCGCCGTCTTGTACTGGTCGAGGACCCACTCCATGTCCGAGACCTTCTGGACGCTGAAGCCGAGGACGCCGAGGCCCTTGCGCGCCGCCATGGCGTACGAGGAGGGGGAGCCGGCCGCGTACCACATGGCCGGGTGGGCCTTGCCGTACGGCTTGGGGAAGACCTTGCGCGGGGGCAGCGACCAGTGCTTGCCCTGGAACCCCTCGTACTCCTCCTGGAGGAACATCTTGGGGAACTCCGCGATGGTCTCCTCCCAGATCTCCTTGGTGTGGTTCATGTCCGTGATGCCGGGCATGAAGCCGAGGATCTCGTGGCTGCCCGCGCCGCGTCCGGTGCCGAACTCGAAGCGGCCCTTGGAGAGGTGGTCGAGCATGGTGACCTTCTCGGCCACCTTCACCGGGTGGTTGACCGGGGCGAGGGGGTTGAAGATGCCCGAGCCGAGGTGGATCCGCTCGGTCGCGGCGGCGAGGTAGCCGAGGAAGACCTCGTTCGCCGAGAGGTGCGAGTACTCCTCCAGGAAGTGGTGCTCGGAGGCCCAGGCGTACTTGAAGCCGGACTGGTCGGCCTGGATGACGTACTCGGTCTCCTCCAGCAGCGCCTTGTGCTCCGCCTCGGGGTCGACCTTGGACCGCGCCTGGGGCACGTATCCCTGCACGAAGAGCCCGAATTCCAAGGGGGTTCACCGTCCTTAGGTTTCTGACATGTCGTCAGATTTGATGGGTCCGACTGTTCCACCGCGGGCCGGGGACCGTCAATACCCCTACCTGACGGTCCATCAGAAACACTTCGGAAGCACTCAGAGGATGCTCACCCCGGCCATCCAGCCCCCGTCGACGACGAACGGCTGGCCGGTGATGTACGAGGAGTCGTCGCCGGTCAGGAAGAGGGCCAGGCGCGCTATCTCCTCCGGCCGCCCGACCCGCCCCAGCGGGACCACCCGCCTGTACAGCTCCGCCATCGCCTCCCGGGCCTCGTCCGTCATCCCGGCGGGGTCCAGGAGCCCGGGGTTGGCCATCGGGGTGTCCACCGCCCCCGGGCACATGGCGTTGACCCGGATGTTCTTCGCGGCCAGCTCCAGCGCGGCGACCCGGGTCAGGCCCAGGATCGCCGCCTTGGTCGCCGCGTACGCGCCCACGTACGCCATGCCCGTCAGCCCCGTGTACGACGAGGTGTTGACGATGGTCCCGCCGCCCGCCGCCTCGATCTCGGGAGCGAGCGCCTTGATCCCGAGGAAGGCGCCGACCTGGTTGACCTCGACCACCTGGCGGAACTCCTCCAGCGGGGTCGCCGTCAGCTCGTTGAAGCGCAGGATCCCCGCGTTGTTCACCAGGCCGCTGACCGGGCCGAAGGCCTCCTTCGCGACGGCCACGGCTGCCGCCCAGTCCTCCTCCCGGCTCACGTCCATCCGTACGTACCGCGCACGGTCCTCGCCTATGTCCTTGGCCACGGCGGCGCCCTGCTCGTCCAGTACGTCGCCCAGCACCACCCGCGCGCCCTCGGCGGCGAAGAGGCGGGCCTCCTGCTCGCCCTGGCCGCGCGCCGCACCGGTGATCAGGACGACGCGCCCGTCCAGCTTTCCCATGGCCACTACACCCTTCAGTCGTTGAGGAGGGGGGCCACCTCGGCCCCGAAAGCGGTGATCTGGTCGGTCAGTTCGGCGCGGTCGCGGCTGCGGAAGCGGACCTGGATCTGGTCCACGCCCAGCACCCGGTACTCCCGCAGCGACTCGGCGAGCGCCTCCGCCTTGCCGGTCAGGGCGCGGCGGCCGGTGTCCCACGCGGGCTCGCCGACGTAGAGGGCCTCGGTGATCGCGCCGAACTCGACGGGGCCGGCGACCCCGGCCGCCGCGCGCAGCTCCTTGATCCGGGCGATCTGCGCCGGGAGCTTCTCGCGGGGATCGCCCTGCGGGAGCCAGCCGTCGCCGCGCTCGGCGGCCCGGCGGACGGCGGCGGGCGAGGAACCGCCGATCCAGACGGGGATCCGGTCCTGGGCGGGCCGCGGCAGCTGGCCGAGGTCCCGGAAGGAGAACCGCTGCCCCTCGAACTCCGGGAACTCCTCGGGACCGAGGGCCGCGCGCAGGGCGTCGAGGGTCTCGTCGAGCAGGGCACCCCGGCCGGGGAAGTCCGCACCGACGGCCTCGAACTCCTCCTGGACGTGCCCGGCGCCGACCCCGAGGATCAGACGGCCGCCGCTGAGGTGGTCGAGGGTCGCGTACTGCTTGGCGGTGACCAGCGGGTGGCGCAGCCCGACGATCGCGACGTGGCTCAGCAGCCGAACGCGCTCGGTGATCCCGGCCAGGAAGGCCAGGGTGGCGACGGGGTCGTACCAGATGGTGCTCATGGGGCCGGCGAGGCGGCGCGGGATCGCCACGTGATCGCAGGTGGCGAGGTACCCGAAGCCCGCCCGGTCGGCGGCGCGGGCCACCTCGGCGAGATCGGCGGCGCCGGCCGAGGCCTCCCAGGGTTCGGCATAGAGGGTGCTCTGCGACTGGACGGGGAGCTGCATCCCGTACGCCAGCCGGCCTTCCGGAAACACGCGTGCCATGGCGGGCCCGCCTCGCCTTCGTCTGCCGGGTGCGTCGTGCGCCGACGCGGCGCGCCGGTGCCGGGCCATCGTCGTAGCTGACGGATCGTCAGGCAAGAGGTGGGGGCGATCCGCCCGGTCCGGCCCGCCCGCGCAGCCGCTACTGCTCCCCGCGCCCCGTTCCGTACGCGGCGCCCAGCGCCTAGGGTGCGGCGCGTGGAACTGATGCTCACGCTCGTCAGCGGGCTCGCCTGGACCGTCGTCTACGTGGAGGCGATCCGCGTCGGGCTCCGGGACCGGACGTACGCGATGCCCGTCGCCGCGCTCGCGCTGAACTTCGCCTGGGAAACCACCTACGCCGTGAACGAGTTCCGCACCGGTGTCTCCGCGCAGGGCGTGGTCAACGTGGTGTGGGCACTCGCCGACCTCGTGATCGTGTACACGTACCTGCGGTTCGGGCGCGCCGAGCTGCCCGGCTTCGTGACCCGGCCGCTGTTCGCCGCCTGGAGCGCGCTCCTGTTCGCCACCGCGTTCGCCGTGCAGTGGCTCTTCCTCGCCCAGTTCGGAACGCACGACGCCACCCGCTACTCGGCGTTCCTCCAGAACCTGCTGATGTCCGGGCTGTTCATCGCGTTCTTCGTGGCCCGGCGCGGTCCGCGCGGGCAGTCCCTGCTCATCGCCGTCGCCAAATGGCTCGGCACGCTCGCCCCGACCGTGCTGTTCGGGGTGCTGGAAGGCTCCGGCTTCGTCCTGGGGCTCGGCGTGCTGTGCTGCGTGTTCGACCTCGTCTACATCGGCCTGCTGCTCAGAAGCCGGGAGGCCCCATCGCGATGACCGGGTGCGCCGCCGGGTCCAGGGTCTCCAGGAGCGTGCGCATCGCCTCCTTCGGGAGGCCGACGCAGCCCTGGGAGGGGCCGTCGTGGTCCACGTGGAGCCAGATGTTGCCGCCCTTGCGCTCACCGTCCGGCTTGGCCGGGTCCAGCGGGGACACTCCCTGGCGGCGGTTGTAGTCGATCGCCACGACGTAGTCGAAGGAGCCCGCCAGGGACTCCCCGTTCACCCCACGGCCGGTGGCCACGAACGCCGCGTCCCGGTCGTACGGGAGCTTCGTGCCGGGCGGCGCGGGCAGCCGCCCGCCCGCGTCCGTGAGGGAGAACACACCCTGCGGGGAGGTCAGGTCCCCGTACGTGCGCTCGGTGGACCAGCCCTTGGCGCCGTTGCGGGCGGGCCAGTGCCCGGCCGCCGCCCAGTCGGCGCCCGCCGTGGCCCGCGTGTAGAAGGTGACGTCCGATTCCGAGGAGTCCTTCGCCCTGCCGGTGACCAGCACCAGCTGCCGGGACTCGGCGGGGATCCGGGCGCGGGCCGCGTCGCCGAGCGAGGCCGGCAGCCCGTGGCGGCCGTCGGGGCGGTGCGCGTCGCGCGCGGCCCGGTCGGGGGTCTGCGGGCGGGAGTCCGAACGGGCCGGCGGCGGCACGGGCGCCCCCGGCTGCTCGTGGAGGGCCTGCATCCAGCCGGCACCGAAGGCCAGCAGGCCGAAGGCGGCGACGGCGGTCAGCGCCCGCGGCCGGCGGGCGGCCGAACGGGAGCGCGTACGGGTACGGCCACGGGGGCGGGAGCGGGCTCGGGCGTGCTTGCTCATTGACCCGACCGTACAGGAGCCGATCTTCGTTCCCGCCGAACGGGCGCCACGCGGCCACCGCGCGGACGCCGCGCGGACGCCGCTACGGGCAACCGCCCGGACGCCGACCGGACGCGGACCGGCTACCCCCGGCCCGCGGACGGCTCCGCCGGGAAGCGGACCCGGATCGTCAGGCCGCCGTCCGGTGCCGGGTTGGCTTCGGCCAGCAGGCGCGCCCCGTGCGCCCGCGCGATCGAGGCGACGATCGAGAGGCCCAGCCCCGCGCCCTCCCCCGCGGTGTGGCGGCGCTCGGCGCGGCGGCGGAACGGCTCCAGCAGCCGCGGCACCTCCCCCGGACCGATCACCGGCCCGGTGTTCGACACCGTCAGCCCCCCGGACGGGGAGGTCCGCACGCACAGTCGGCCGCCCGGCCGGTTGTGACGCACCGCGTTGGCGAGCAGGTTCCGCACCAGGTGGCCGAGCAGGGTCGCGTCGCCGTTCACCGTCAGCGGCGCGAGTTCCCGTACGACGGCCACGCCGGCGTCCGCCGCGCCGTCCGCGACCGCCGCCAGCTCGGCCCCCGCCAGCGCCGCCAGGTCCACCGGGCGTGCCGCCTCCAGGCCCTCCTCGGAGACGGCCAGCAGCAACAGCGACTCCACCAGGTGCTCGCTGGAGTCGGCCACCGCGATGAGCCGCTCCCGGATCCGTGCCACCTTCGCCGGGTCCGGCTCCCCGGACAGCCCGATCTCGGCGGCGGCCCGCTGGACGGCGAGCGGCGTGCGCAGCTCGTGGGCGGCGTTGGCCGCGAAGCGGCGCTGCGCCCCGACGAGGTCCTCCATCCGGTCGAGCATCCCGTCGAAGGTGTCGGCGAGCCGCTTGAGCTCGCCGGGCGGGGCCTGGAGGTCGATCCGCTCGTGCAGGTTCGCCGCGGACAGCCGGCGGGCCGTCTCGGTGATCACCGCGACGGGGCGCAGCACGCGGCCGGCCATCCACCAGGCGAGCCAGGCCGACAGGACGGCGAAGAGGGCGAGGGCGACGAGCGAGACGAGGGTCAGCTCGTGCAGGGCCGCCCCGGAGGCGGCGGTGGTCAGGGTGCGGGTGACGCGCCACTGCTCCATCTGGTCGGTGGTGGGGCCGGTCGTGGGCGGGAGCGGGTGAGCGAGCTCGAAGACTTTCGCTCCGGCGCCGGGATCGTGGTCGTCGGCCACGACGCCGCCGGGCAGGACGGTGGCCACGGCCCCGCTGACGCGGGAGTACAGGACCCGGCGCAGGAGTACGTTGACCAGCGCGACGAGGCCGCCGCCCGCGAGGAGCAGCAGGGTTCCGTAGAGCGCGGTGAGACGGGCGCGCTCGGAGTGGAGCACCGCTCTCATCGCGGACCGGCGCTTCCGCCGCGGGCCGCCTCGGGGCCCGCGGCGATCCGGTAGCCCGCGCCCGGCACCGTCTCGATCAGCGGCGGCTCGCCGAGTTTGCCGCGCAGCTTGCTGAGGGTGACCCGGACGGCGTTGGTGCTGTAGGCGGTGTCCTGCTCCCACACCTGCTCGATGAGGTCGTCGCTGCTCAGCACCGCCCCCTCCGCCCGCAGCAGCGCCTCCAGCACGGCGAACTCCTTGCGCGAGAGCGCGAGGCGGTGCCCGTCGCGGGCGGCCGAGCGCCGCGCGGTGTCCAGGGCGAGCCCGGCGCGTTCCAGGACCGGCGGCAGGGCCGGGCGGGTGCGCCGGCCCAGGGCCAGGACGCGGGCGAGGAGCTCGTCGTAGGCGAAGGGTTTGGTGAGGTAGTCGTCGGCGCCGAGGCCGAGGCCCTCCACCCGGTCCCGTACGGTCCCGGAGGCGGTCAGCATCAGCACCCGGGTCAGCAGCCGCTCGCGCACCACCTGGCGGCAGACCTCGTCGCCGTGGAGTCCGGGCAGGTCCCGGTCGAGGACGAGGACGTCGTACTCGCCCAGGCGCAGGCGGCGCAGCGCCTCCATGCCGTCGCCGGCCTCGTCGACGGCCAGCGCGTCGCGGCGCAGCCCCTCGGCGATCATCTCCCGGAGGAACTCCTCGTCCTCCACCACCAGTACTCGCATCCTCCCTCTCTACAGGAGGAGGACATTTCGCCGTTGTAAGCGGTCCGCGAGAGGGAAGCGAAACCGCCTCTTCCCGCACGCTCGGGCCCATGAAGCGATCCCTGACCATGACCACGGCGGCCGTCCTGACCGGCCTGACCCTCTTCGTCACGGCCTGCACGAACAGCGGGGCATCGGACAAGGAGAAGGAGAACGGCAACGACTCGGCGAGCGGCGGCTCCAACGGCTCCGCCACCGGCGCCGACGCCGACAAGGCCCTGAAGGTGCGCAAGTGCCTGCGCGACCACGGCATCGACGCCCCCGACCCGGAACCCGGCCAGGACCCGCGCGGCATGACCCTCGGCATGGGCGCCGACCCGCAGAAGGTCGAGGAGGCCATGAAGGCCTGCGGGCTTCAGGGCTCCGGGGCCGCCAAGGAGCCGACGCAGGAGGAGAAGGACAAGGAGCTGCGCTGGATCAGGTGCATGCGCGAGAACGGCATCGACATCAAGGACCCCGACTACAGCGGCGGCATGAAGAGCGCGATCAAGATCCCCGAGGGGCAGGAGAAGGCCTTCGAGGCGGCCCAGAAGAAGTGCGAGGCGTCCTGATGGCGCGGCGCGGCGCGTGGCTGGTGGGCACGGTGGCGGTGGTGCTGGCCGTCTCGGGCGGCGGGTACGCCCTCCTCGACCGGCCCGCGCGGGACGACGGGCGCCAGCACGCCGACGGCCTGCCCCCGGCCACGGACGAGGTCCGGCGCGGTGACCTCGGTTCCGGCAGCCGGGTGGACGGCACCCTGGGGTATGCGGGGGAACGCAAGCTGAGCGCGGCCGGGCCGGGCGTCCTGACCTGGATCGCGGCCGAGGGCTCGGCCGTCGAACGGGACGGGAGACTCTACGAGGTCAACGGCAGGCCGGTGCGGCTGATGTACGGATCCACCCCGATGTACCGGCCGCTGAAGGCCGGGGACAAGGGTGACGACGTCAAGCAGCTCAAGCGGAACCTGGTGGCCCTCGGCCACGGGACCGGTCTGGACGCTTCGGACGGGACCTTCACGGAGGGCACCTCGGCGGCGGTGAAGCGCTGGCAGAAGGCGCACAAGGAGAAGGAGACGGGCGAGGTCGCCAGGGAGGACATCGCGTTCGCCGCGGGCCCGCAGCGGGTCAAGCGGGGCGACGCGGCGCTCGGTGACGAGCCGGGACCGGGCAAGCCCGTGCTGACCGTGACGGGCACCGAGCGGGTCGTCCGTTTCCAGCTGGACGCGGCGAAGGCCGACTCGGCGAAGACGGGCGACAAGGTGACGGTCCGCCTCCCGGGCGGCACCGGCGCGAGCGGGAAGATCGACTCGGTGGGCAGCACGGCCGCCTCGGACGACCAGAACGGCGGCGGCTCCGGAGGGGGCGGCGGAGGCGGTGGGGGCGGTGACCAGAAGGCCAAGGTCGAGGTGACCGTCGTCTTCGACAACCCCGGCGACGTCAAGGGACCCGACCAGTCCCCGGTGTCGGTCTCCCTGACCGGCGAGACCCGTACCGGCGTGCTGTCCGTACCGGTCAACGCGCTGCTGGCGCTGTCCGGCGGCGGCTTCGGCGTCCAGGTCGTGGAGAACGGCCGGACGCGCGACGTGAAGGTGGAACTGGGCATGTTCGGCAACGGCCGGGTCGAGGTGACCGGCGGCGACCTCAAGGAGGGCATGCGGGTGGGGGTGCCGAAGATATGACCGAGCACGCCCGGTACCCGGGGCAGGCACGGCCGGCCCGACGGGGCGAACCCGTCGTCGAACTGGCCGGGGTGACCAAGGAGTACCCCGGCGGGGTCACGGCCCTGCGCGGGGTGGACCTCACCGTCCTGAGCGGGGAACTCCTCGCCATCGTCGGCCCGTCGGGCTCCGGCAAGTCCACCCTGCTGCACGTCGTCGGCACCCTGGACCGGCCGACCGCGGGCCGCGTCGCCATCGCGGGGCACGACGTGGCGACCCTGTCCGACCGGTCCCTGTCGGCGCTGCGCTCGCGCCACGTCGGCTTCGTCTTCCAGTCCTTCCACCTGGTCCCGGGCCTCAGCGCGCGGGCGAACGTCGCCGAGGGGTTGCTGTACTCCGGACTCCCGCGCGCCGAGCGCGGGCGCCGGGCGGAGCGGGCCCTGGAGCGGGTCGGCCTCGGCGACCGGATGGACCACCGGCCGCACGAACTGTCGGGCGGGCAGAAACAGCGGGTGGCCATCGCCCGCGCGGTGGCGGGCGAACCGGACCTGCTGCTGGCCGACGAGCCGACGGGGGCCCTGGACACGGCTTCGGGACGCTCGGTGATGGAACTGCTGCACGAGCTGAACGAGGACGGGGCCACCATCGCCGTGATCACCCACGACCGGGAGATCGCCGGCGCCCTGCCCCGGCAGGTCCGCATCCGCGACGGCGAGGTGGTCGCCGACATCCGGAACGCGGCGGCCGGGGGGACGGGCGGGGGCGGGGGCGGCGGGGGCGACGGGGGCGACCGGATCGACGGCGCCGAGGCCGGTCCCGGTCTCGGCGCCGGGCCGGAGGCCGCGTGATGGGGCGCCGCGCGAAGGACCGCACCCGGCTCACTCCCCCCAGGCTCACCCCGCGCGACGTCCTGCACGCCGGTTCGGCGGGGCTGCGCTCCCGCCCGATGCGGGTCTTCCTCTCCGCCCTCGGGATCGCGATCGGCATCGCGACGATGATCGCGGTGGTCGGGATCTCCTCGTCCAGCCAGGCCAAGCTCCTGCGGGAACTCGACCGGCTGGGCACGAACATGCTGGTGGCCACCCCCGGCCAGTCCATGTTCTCGGGGCAGGACACGAAGCTGCCCCCGGAGGCCCCGGGCATGATCTCCCGCATCGACGGAGTCGAGTCGGTCGGTACGACGGGGGACGTGCCCCAGTCCGTCCGCCGGTCGGAGAACATCCCGGCCGGGGAGACGGGCGGCATCGCCCTCAAGGCCGTCAAGGACGACCTCCTCGGCACACTGCGGGCGAGCGTGCGCAGCGGTACCTGGCTGAACGCCGCCACCGGCCGCTACCCCGCCGTGGTGCTCGGGCACGTCTCGGCGCAGCGCCTGGGCATCGCCCAGCCGGGGCAGCAGGTCTTCATCGGCGGACGCCACTTCACGGTGGTCGGGATCCTGGATCCGGTCCCGCTGGCCCCGGAGATCGAACGCTCGGCCCTGATCGGCTGGGAGGCGGCGACCGGGCTGCTGGGCTTCGACGGCCACCCGACGGCGGTCTACGAGCGCTCCGCGGACGACCGGGTCGCGGAGGTCCGCCGGCTCATCGCCCGCAGCGCGAACCCCCAGACGCCGAGCGCGGTCTCGGTGACCGACCCCTCGGCGGCGCTCAAGGCGAAAGCGGCCACCGAGGGGGCGTTCAGCACGCTGCTGCTCGGGCTGGGCGGGATCGCGCTCCTGGTGGGCGGGGTCGGCGTAGCCAACACAATGATCATCTCGGTGCTGGAACGCCGCCACGAGATCGGCCTGCGCCGCTCGCTCGGCGCCACCAAGGGGCAGATCCGGATCCAGTTCGTCACCGAGTCACTCCTGCTGTCCGGACTCGGCGGCCTGGCGGGGATCGCGCTGGGCGGCGCCGCGACGGGGATCTACGCCCGGGCGGGCGACCTCCCCTGGGTGGTCCCCCTGTGGGCGGTCACGGGCGGCTTCGCCGCCACCCTCGCCATCGGCACCCTGGCGGGCCTCTACCCGGCGGTCCGGGCGGCCCGCCTCTCCCCGACGCTGGCGCTCCAGGCGGCGTAGGGGGGAGGGGGGAGGGCGAGGGAGAGGGAGCGGCCGGCGCGTCCCGCCGGTCACGCCGGTCACGCCGAGCCCTCCCGCCCGCAGGGGCCCGGACGTACCCTGAACTGATGAGAACTCCTCGTCAGGCAGCGCGCATTGTCGTCCTCTCCCCCAGCGGATCGGTGTTCCTGTTCCGGGAGAACAACGTCGAAGTCGGCATCCACTGGCTGCCGCCGGGCGGCGGGATCGATCCCGGCGAGAGTCCCGAGGAGTGCGTGCGGCGCGAGTTGCGCGAGGAGACCGGGTGGACCGACCTGGAGCCGCAGCGGCTGCTGTGCACCTGGGAGCACGACTTCACCCACCAGGGCGTCCCGGTCCGCCAGCACGAGCACATCTACGTCACCACGGGCCCCCGCCGCGAACCTCGCCTCGAAGCCCCCGGCATCCACTGGCAGTGGCTCTCCCCGCAGCGCCTCGCCACCCTCGGCGAACCCCTCTGGCCCCCGCGCCTGCCGGAACTCCTCGCCGACGCCGCGGCCGAACCGGTCCACCTGGGGCTCCTGGCATAGCCCAGGGCGGGGTGGGTCAGCGCTTGGCCGTGGCCTTCGCGTAGAGCTGCGCCGCGTAGTCGCCGAGGACGGTGCTCGTGGACACGTCGTCCGTGTCCCCGCCCGTCAGGATGCCGATGATCTTCCCGTCGCGGCCGATCCAGGCGCTGCCGCTGGTGCCGCCCGGGAAGTCGGAGCAGTCGAAGCGCTGTTCCGTCTGGCTGAGGCGGACGGCGACGGCCGTGCAGGTGCGGGGGACCTTGCGGTCGGCGGGGTAGCCCGTCACCGTGACCTCCTCGCCCGCGCGGCCGGAGGTGTCCAGGGGGGCGCCGCCTATGACGTCCTCGATGTTGCGGCCCTTGGCGTCGGGGGCCACGCGGGCGAAGGCGAGGTCGTAGTCGTCGTCCGTACCGTCGGCCCAGCGCTCGTCCTCGTAGACCTGCTCTATCTTCCAGGTCCCGTACGGGGCGACGCCGTTCGCGTACGCGGGCGCGAAGACCGCACCGCCGTCGCGGGCCTGCTCGCCCTCCATGAGGCAGTGACCGGCGGTGATGAGCAGGTTCTTGCCGGGGCTGCGGACGACGGTGGCGGTGCAGAAGTGATCACCGTCCAGGCCGCCGGTGAACAGGGCACCGGTGAAGGCGGCGGGCCCGCCGGGCTTGGGGGTCACGGCGGCCGGCGGCGGCGAGGCGAGCTGAGGCTTGGAGGCCTTCGACCGCGAAGGACCGGTGGACGAGCCGGACGGCGTGGCCGACTTGGCGTGCACGGGAGCGTCGGCCCCGTCGGGCGGCGGCACCAACTCGGCCACGGCGGCCGAGGCGCCCAAGGCCGCCACCGCACACAACACCGCCGTCACCACGGTCCGCTTGTCCACCGCCATGATCCCTCCCGCTTCGCCCTCGCGAAGCATGCCCCGGGGGCGGGGCGGGGTGCAAGGGGAGAGGGGGGTGGGGCGGGGTCGGGGGGCGGCGGGACTCGACCTGGCCCGAATCAGAGAGGGTATGGGGGTTTCCCGTCAGTCTCACTGTCCTTCCGTGTCGGGCCGGGCTGTCAAGGGCGCTCCCTTCGGTCGCGTCGCTTCGCGATGGCC
>NZ_JBEXKC010000111.1:0-18996 GCF_040609475.1 Streptomyces sp. NPDC004667
GCGATGCTCACCCGGTCCGTCAGGAGCGGCAGGACCTCGTCCTCCGAAGCCTGCACCGCGATCATCACACCACCGGCCGGCAGCGCCTGCATCAGACGGCCTCGCGCCGCCACCAGCGTGCACGCATCGTCCAGCGACAGGACTCCCGCCACATGCGCGGCGGCGATCTCACCGATCGAGTGACCCGACAGGAAGTCCGGCCGCACACCCCACGACTCCAGGAGCCGGAAGAGCGCCACCTCCACCGCGAACAACGCCGGCTGCGTGAACTCCGTACGGTCCAACACCTCGGCATCGGAACCGAACAGAACCTCCTTCAACGGCAGTTCGAGGTCCAGCCGTGCGCACACCGCGTCCAGCGCATCGGCGAACACCGGGAAGGCGTCGTACAGCTCACGCCCCATTCCCGGCCGCTGGCTGCCCTGACCGGTGAACAGGAACGCCACCTGCTGTTCGGTGGTGGCCGCGCCCTGCGTCAGCGCGGCGGCGGAGTCGCCCGCCGCCAGCGCGGTGAGCGCCTCGCAGTACTCCTCCTCCGCCCCGGCGACGATCACGGCCCGGTGGTCGAGCAGGGCCCGGCCGGTCGCGAGCGAGTGGCCGACGTCCGCCGGCCGCTGATCGCCGAGGTGGGCGAGGAGCCGGGCGGCCTGGTCGCGCAGGGCGGCCGGCGTCCTGCCCGAAAGGATCCACGGCCAGGTGGAACCGCCCGCGATCTCGGCAGCCCCATCAGCCTCGGGCTCCTCGGGCGCCTGCTCCAGGATGGTGTGCGCGTTCGTTCCGCTCACGCCGAACGAGGAGACGCCGGCCCGGCGCGGGCGGCCGGTCTCCGGCCAGTCCCGCCGCTCGGTCAGAATCTCGATGTCGCCCGCCGTCCAGTCGACGTGCGGGGTCGGTGCGTCCACGTGCAGGGTCTGCGGAAGCACCCCGTGCTGCATCGCCAGCACCATCTTGATCACACCCGCCACACCGGCAGCAGCCTGCGTGTGACCGATGTTCGACTTGATCGAACCGAGCAGCAGCGGCTCGTGTGCCGACCGTTCCTGGCCGTACGTCGCCAGCAGTGCCTGCGCCTCGATCGGGTCACCCAGCCGGGTCCCCGTACCGTGCGCCTCGACCACGTCCACCTCGGCGGCCGACAGGCCGGCGCTGGCGAGGGCGGCACGGATGACGCGCTGCTGCGAAGGCCCGTTCGGCGCCGTGAGGCCGTTGCTCGCACCGTCCTGGTTGACGGCCGAACCCCGCACCACCGCGAGGACCGGGTGCCCGTTGCGACGGGCGTCCGACAGCCGCTCCACGAGCAGCATGCCGACACCCTCACCCCAGCCCGTACCGTCCGCACCCTCCGCGAACGCCTTGATCCGGCCGTCGGCGGCGAGGCCGCCCTGCCGGGCGAACTCGACGAACGCGCCCGGCGTCGACATGACGGTGACACCGCCGGCCAGGGCGATCGAGCACTCGCCACTGCGTAGCGCCTGCACCGCGAGGTGCAGGGCGACGAGCGAGGCCGAGCAGGCGGTGTCGACGGTGACGGCCGGGCCTTCGAGGCCGAAGACGTAGGACAGCCGGCCGGAGACGACGCTCGCGGAGTTGCCGGTGCTCATGAAGCCGTCGCCGCCGTCGGCGGAGTTCAGCACGAGCGAGAGGTAGTCCTGCCCGTTGGTGCCGACGAACACGCCGGCCTGGCTCCCGCGCAGCGACGACGGGTCGATGCCCGCCCGCTCGAAGGCCTCCCACGAGGTCTCCAGCAGCAGACGCTGCTGCGGGTCCATCGCCAGGGCCTCGCGCGGGGAGATCCCGAAGAAGCCGGGATCGAACTGCGCCACGTCGTAGAGGAATCCGCCTTCGCGGGCGTACGCGTCCTCCTGCTCGGAGCGCGGCCCGAACAGCTCCTCCGCGTCCCAGCCGCGGTCGGCCGGGAACTCGCCGATCGCGTCGCCACCGGACGCCAGCAGTCGCCAGAGGTCCTCCGGGGTCCGCACCCCGCCGGGGAAGCGGCAGCTCATCGCCACGATCGCGATGGGGTCGTCCTCGACCGCCCCGCCCGTCCGGTCCGACGCGACCGCCAGGGCCGCCGCATCGCCCGTGCCCAGCAGTTCGCCGCGCAGGTGGTCGGCCAGGTCGGCGGAGGTCGGGTAGTCGTAGATCAGCGTGGCCGGGAGCCGCAGCCCCGTGGCCGTGCCCAGTCGGTTGCGCAGTTCGACGGCGGTCAGCGAGTCGAAGCCCAGCTCCTTGAACGCCCGCCCCGCGCCGACCCTTTCGACACCGGTGTGGCCGAGGACCGCGGCGACCTCCTTGCGGACCAGGTCGAGCAGCATCCGGTCCCGCTCGGCGGCGGACAGGCCCGCCAGCCGGCCGGCGAGGGAGTCGCGGCCGTCGGTGGCCGTGTCGGACCGGCCGTCGGTGCCCGCGCGGGCCGCGAGGGCGCCACGCGCCTCGGGCAGCTCGGCGAGGAGGTGGCCGGCGCGCCCGGCGGTGAAGCCGGGGGCGAAGCGGTCCCAGTCCACGTCCACGACGGTCACGACCGTGTCGTCGGCGTCGAGGGCGCGGTGCAGGGCGCCGATGGCCGGCCCGGCCGCCATGGGCGGCACGCCGCCCTCGCGCATGCGGGACTCCAGCGCCCCGTCGGCTGCCATGCCGCCCTCGGCCCACGGACCCCAGGCGATCGAGGTCGCGGCCAGCCCGGCGGCCCGCCGCTGTTCGGCGAGGGCGTCCAGGTAGGCGTTGGCGGCGGCGTAGTTGGCCTGGCCGGCCGTGCCCCAGGTACCCGTGACGGACGAGAAGAGCACGAAGGCGGAGAGCTCGATGCCGAGCTCGGCGGTCAGCTCGTGCAGGTTGAGGGCGGAATCCGCCTTGGCCCGCAGCACGCTCTCGAACCGCTCGGGGGTCAGGAAGTCGAGCACGCCGTCGTCGAGGACGCCGGCGGTGTGCACGACGGCGGTCAGCGTGTCGGCTTCCGCCGCGAGGAGCGTACGCAGCGCATCCCGGTCGGCGGCGTCGCACGCCACGACCGACACCTCGACGCCCGTCTCCGAGAGCTCCGCCGCCAGCTCGGCGGCGCCGGGCGCGTCGGCGCCCCGGCGGCTGGTCAGCACCAGGCGCTCGGCGCCCGCGCCGGCCAGCCAGCGCGCCACATGGGCGCCGAGGGCACCCGTACCGCCCGTGACCAGCACCGTCCCGGACGGCGCCCACGACGGGGATTCCGCCGCGAGGGCGGCGGCACGCACGAGACGCCGCCCGAACACGCCCGAGGACCGGACCGCGACCTGGTCCTCGCCGCTCCCGTCCGCCAGTACGCCGACCAGCCGGGCCATGGCCCGCTCGTCCCACACCTCGGGAAGGTCCACCAGGCCACCCCAGCGCTCCGGAACCTCCAGAGCGGCGACCCGGCCCAGACCCCACGCCTGCGCCTGCACGGCCGAGACGAGGCGGTCCGAACGGCCCACACTCACCGCACCCCGGGTCAGGCACCACAACGGCGCCTCCACCCCGGCGTCGCCCAGCGCCTGCACGAGGGCGGCCGTCGCGACGACCCCGGCGGCCTCGTCCAGCGCCAGCAGCGACACCACACCGGCCACGGGGCCGGCCACGGCCAGCAGCCCGGCCAGCGCGTCCCGGTCCGTACCGGGCTCGACCACGAGGCGGCGTACCTCGGCACCGCGCGCGGCCAGCGCGTCCACCACGGCCGTCGCGTCCACACCCGTGGCGGGCACCGCGACCAGCCAGGCACCGGACAGGCCGGCACCGGCGGCGGAGTCCGTCAGCGGCTTCCACGAGACCTGGTAGCGCCACCCGTCGATCCCGGTCCGGGCCTGCGACCCGCCGCGTCGTACGAGCGGCGTCTGCGGCCAGTAGCGCTGACGCTGGAAGGCGTAGGTCGGCAGGTCGACGCGTACGGCGCCGGTCCCGTGGACCGCACGCCAGTCGACCCCGATGCCACGGACGTGGCCCAGCGCCAGGGCGGTCATCGCCGTCTCCGCCTCGGGACGGCCCTTGCGGAGGAGGGGCACGAAGGCGGCCCCGTCCACGCTGAGGCATTCCTGCCCGAGGGCGGAGAGCACACCGTCGGGACCGAGTTCGAGGTACGTGGTGACCCCGGAGGCTTCCAGGGTGCGGATGCCGTCGAGGAAACGGACGGCTTCGCGGACGTGCCGGACCCAGAAGTCCGCCGATCCCATCTCGTCGGAGACGATCGCCCCGGTCAGGTTCGAGACGATCTGGATGCGCGGGGCAGCGAAGGACAGCCCCTGCACCACCTGGCGGAAGTCGTCCAGCATGCCGTCCATGTGCGGCGAGTGGAACGCGTGGCTCACCGTCAGCCGCTTGGACTTCCGGTCCGAGAAGGCCTCCACGATCGCGGTCGCGGCGTCCTCGTCACCGGCGATCACGACCGACCGCGGCCCGTTGATCGCGGCGATGCTCACCCGGTCGGTCAGCAGCGGCAGGACCTCGTCCTCCGAAGCCTGCACCGCGATCATCACACCGCCCGAAGGCAGCGCCTGCATCAGCCGCCCACGCGCGGACACCAGCGTGCACGCGTCATCCAGCGACAGCACCCCCGCCACATGCGCGGCAGCGATCTCACCGATCGAATGCCCGGACAAGAAATCGGGCTTCACGCCCCACGACTCGACCAGCCGGAACAGCGCCACCTCCACCGCGAACAACGCCGGCTGCGTGAACCGCGTCTCGTCCAGCAGCGCGGCATCCGCCCCGAACAGCACGTCCTTCAGCGGTACGTCCAGGTCGAGCCGCGCACACACCTCATCCAGCGCGGTCGCGAACACCGGGAAGGCGTCATACAGCTCACGCCCCATCCCCAGGCGCTGACTGCCCTGACCGGTGAAGAGGAAGGCGAGCTTCCCGCCCTGCGGCGAGCCCGTCACCACTCCGGCCGCCGAGCCGTCCTCCGCCAGCGCCGCGAGCCCGGCCAGCAGCCCCTCGCGGTCCGCCGCGACGACCGCCGCCCGGTCCTCGAACACCGATCGGCCGACGGCCAGGGTCCTGGCGACATCGGACAGGCGCAGCCCGGGGTCGGCGAGCAGTCGCGCCCGCAGTCCGTCGGCCTGGGCCCGGAGGCCCGCCGCGCCCTTCGCCGAGAGCACCAGCGGCAGGGGCGCGAGGCCCGGGTCCACGGATGCGGCGGTGTCCGCGCCGGACTCCGCGGACGGGGCCTGCTCGATGATCGTGTGGGCGTTGGTGCCGCTGAAGCCGAACGAGGAGATGCCGGCCCGGCGCGGACGCCCGGTCTCCGGCCACTCCCGCCGCTCGGTCAGCAGCTCGATGTCGCCCGCCTCCCAGTCGACCTGCGGGGACGGCCGGTCGATGTGGAGGCTCTCGGGCAGCTGCCCGTGCTGCATGGCCATGACCATCTTGATCACACCCGCCACACCGGCTGCGGCCTGCGTGTGCCCGATGTTGGACTTGACCGAGCCGAGCAGCAGCGGCTGCCCCTCGGGCCGGTCCTGGCCGTAGGTGGCCAGCAGCGCCTGCGCCTCGATCGGGTCACCGAGGGTGGTACCGGTACCGTGCGCCTCGACCGCGTCCACCTCGGCGGCCGACAGGCCCGCACTGGCCAGCGCCGCGCGGATCACCCGCTGCTGCGAAGGCCCGTTCGGGGCCGTCAGGCCGTTGCTCGCACCGTCCTGGTTGACGGCCGAACCCCGCACCACCGCCAGCACCGGATGCCCGTTGCGACGCGCGTCCGACAGCCGCTCCACGAGCAGCATGCCGACACCCTCACCCCAGCCGGTCCCGTCCGCACCCTCCGCGAACGCCTTGATCCGGCCGTCGGCGGCCAGACCACGCTGACGGCTGAACTCGATGAACGTGCCCGGTGTCGACATGACGGTGACACCGCCGGCCAGGGCGATCGAGCACTCGCCGTTGCGCAGGGCCTGGATCGCCCAGTGCAGGGCGACCAGCGAGGACGAGCAGGCCGTGTCGACGGTGACCGCCGGGCCTTCCAGCCCGAACACGTACGACAGCCGTCCGGAGACGACGCTCGCGGCATTGCCGGTACCCAAGTGGCCTTCGAGACCGGCCGGTTCCTCCAGGAGCACCGACAGGTAGTCCTGCCCGTTGGTGCCGACGAAGACACCGGCCTGGCTGCCGCGCAGCGTCTCGGGGTCGATGCCGGCGCGCTCGAAGGCCTCCCACGAGGTCTCCAGCAGCAGGCGCTGCTGCGGGTCCATGGCGAGGGCCTCGCGCGGCGAGATGCCGAAGAAGTCGGCGTCGAAGTCGGCGACGTCGTAGATGAAGCCGCCCTCACGGGCGTACGAGGTGCCCTGGGCGCCCGGGTCGGCGTCGTAGAGGGCGTCGAGGTCCCAGCCTCGGTCCAGGGGGAGTTCGGCGATCGCGTCGGTGCCGGAGGCGAGGAGCTGCCAGAGGTCCTCGGGCGTCCGCACGCCGCCGGGGAAGCGGCAGCTCATCGCGACGATCGCGATCGGGTCGTCATCGACCACCGTGGCCACGGGGCCGGCGGCCTCCGTCTGCGCGCCGAGAAGCTCGGCGAGCAGGTAGCCGGCCAGTGCGGCCGGGGTGGGGTAGTCGTAGACGAGTGTGGCGGGCAGCCGCAGGCCGGTGGTGGCGCCGAGCCGGTTGCGCAGCTCGACGGCGGTGAGCGAGTCGAAACCGATCTCGCGGAAGGCCCGCCCGGCCTCGACGTCATCCGCCCCGGAGTGCCCGAGGACCTCGGCGACCCGCGTACGCACCAGGTCGAGGAGGAAGGGGGCCCGGTCCCCGGCCGACAGGCCGTGGAGCTGCTCGGCGAGCGACGAACCCGTACGCTCGGTCCGGTCCTCGGCGCGCTCCGCACCACGGGTGGCGGCCTCGGCCTCGGGCAGGTCGGCGAGCAGCCGTCCGGCGCGCACCGCGGTGAAACCGGGCGCGAACGCGGCCCAGTCGAAGTCGGCGACGGTCAGCGCCGCCTCGTCGGACCCGACCGCCTGGCGGAGCGCGGTGAGCGCGAGGTCGGCGTTCATGGGCGGTACGCCGCCCCGCCGCATCCGCGCGTCCATCGCCTCGTCGGCGGCCATGCCGCTGCCTGCCCACGGACCCCACGCGAGCGAGGTCGCGGCCAGCCCGGCGGCCCGCCGCTGCTCGGCAAGGGCATCCAGGTAGGCGTTCGCAGCGGCGTAGTTGCCCTGGCCGGCCGCGCCGATGGTGCCGCTCATCGAGGAGAACAGCACGAACGCCGACAGCTCGATCCCGAGCTCGACAGTCAGCTCGTGCAGGTTCAGCGCAGACGTAGCCTTCGCCCGCAGCACGCTCTCGAACCGCTCAGGAGTCAGCGCATCCAGCACACCGTCGTCCAGCACACCCGCCGTGTGCACCACAGCCGTCAGGCCCTCGGCCTCGGCGGCGAGCAGCGCGCGCAGCGCGTCCCGGTCAGCGGCGTCACACGCCACCACCGACACATCCACGCCCAGCTCGGACAGTTCCGCCATCAGCTCGGCCGCGCCCGGCGCATCCGCACCACGACGGCTCGTCAGCACCAGCCGCTCGGCGCCCGCACCAGCAAGCCACCGCGCGACCCGGCCACCCAGAGCACCCGTACCACCGGTCACCAGCACGGTCCCGGACGGCGCCCAAGAGCCCGTGTCCCCGGCAGCCGCACGAACCAGCCGACGCCCGAACACACCCGAAGACCGGACCGCGACCTGATCCTCACCGGCAAGACCACCGGCCAGTACGCCGACCAGCCGGGCCATGGCCCGCTCGTCCCACACCTCGGGAAGATCCACCAGGCCACCCCAACGCTCCGGAACCTCCAGAGCAGCGACCCGGCCCAGACCCCACACCTGCGCCTGAACCGCAGACACCAACCGGTCCGAACGGCCCACACTCACCGCACCCCGGGTCAGACACCACAACGGCGCCCCCACCCCGGCCTCACCCAGCGCCTGCACGAGGCCGGCCGTCGCGACAACCCCCGCGGCCTCATCCAGCGCCAGCAACGACACCACACCAGCCACAGGACCCGAGGCCCCAGCCAGCGCGGCACGCACCGCATCACCCTCGGCCACGACCCGAAGAACCTCAGCCCCCCGAGCAGCCAGCCCATCCACCACAGCCGAGTCATCCACACCATGGGCCGGAACAACCACCAGCCACACACCGGAAAGCCGCGAAGTCCCCGCGGAGTCCGTCAGCGGCTTCCACGACACCCGGTACCGCCAGCCGTCCACCTCGGACTGCTCCTGGCCCTGGCGGCGCCATGCCGACAGAGCAGGAACGAGGTCGCTGACGCGCGCGTCGTCGGCCACGTGCAGTTCGGACGCCAGGGAGCTGAGGTCGCCGCTCTCCACCGCCTCCCAGAAGCGGGCGTCCACCGCGCCCACCGCCGGAGCAGGGGCGGCGGCGGAGGCGCCGACCGACAGGACGGTCTCCGGCCAGTAGCGTCGGCGCTGGAAGGCGTACGTCGGGAGCTCGATCCGGCGGGCGCCCGTACCGGCGAAGTAGGCGGACCAGTCCACCTCCACGCCCCGCACGTGCGCCTGTGCCACGGCGCCGACCAGGGACTCGGCCTCGCCGCGTCCGGTGCGCAGCACCGGGGCGAGGGCGACGTTCGCGTCGCCCGTGAGGCAGTCCTGGGCGAGGGCGGACAGCACGCCGTCCGGCCCCAGCTCCAGGAAGGTCGTGACTCCGGCCGCCTCCAGGGCGCGGACGCCGTCGAGGAAGCGCACGGCTTCGCGGACGTGGCGGACCCAGAAGTCCGCAGAGGCCATCTCGTCGGAGACGATCGCCCCGGTCAGGTTCGAGACGATCTGGATGCGCGGAGTCTCGAAGGCCAGCCCCGCCACGACCTGGCGGAACTCCTCCAGCATGCCGTCCATGTGCGGCGAGTGGAACGCGTGGCTCACCGTCAGCCGCTTGGACTTCCGGTCGGGGAAGGCTGCCACGACAGCGACGGCAGCGTCTTCGTCACCGGCGATCACGACCGAGGTCGGCCCGTTGACAGCGGCGATGCTCACCCGGTCGGTCAGCAGCGGCAGGACCTCGTCCTCCGACGCCTGCAATGCGATCATCACGCCACCACCCGGCAGCGCCTGCATCAACCGGCCGCGCGCCTCCACCAGCGCGCACGCGTCGTCCAGCGACAGCACCCCCGCCACATGCGCGGCGGCGATCTCACCGATCGAATGACCGGACACGAAGTCGGGCCGCACACCCCAGCTCTCCACGAGCCGGAACAGCGCCACCTCCACCGCGAACAACGCCGGCTGCGTGAACCGCGTCTCGTCCAGCAGTGCGGCATCCGCCCCGAACAGGACCTCCTTCAGCGGCAGTTCGAGGGAGAGCTCCTCGCACACCGCGTCCAGCGCCGCCGCGAACACCGGGAAGGCGTCGTACAGCTCACGCCCCATCCCCAGGCGCTGGCTGCCCTGACCGGTGAAGAGGAAGGCGAGCCCGCCGCTCGACACCGTGCCCCGGACCAGACCCGGTACGGGCTCGTCGGCGGCCAGGGCGGTCAGGCGGGCGACGAGGGCTTCGCCGTCCGAGGGGGCGCCGAGCACCACCGCGCGGTGTTCCAGGGCCGCGCGGTGCGTGGCCAGGGAGTGGCCGAGGTCGAGCGCGCCCCGGCCTCCGGGTGCGGCGACGGCGTCGGCCGCGGTCGGGACGAGGCGTTCCGCCTGGGCGCGCAGGGCGGCCGCCGTACGGCCGGACACGAGCCAGGGCAGCACCGGGAGTCCGGGGCCGGCCGGAGCCGGAGCCGGGGCGGTGGCGGCCGCGGGCTGCGGTGCCTGCTCGATGACGGCGTGGGCGTTGGTGCCGCTGTAGCCGAACGAGGAGATGCCCGCCCGGCGCGGACGGCCGGTCTGCGGCCACTCCCGCCGCTCGGTCAGCAGCTCGATGTCACCGGCCGACCAGTCGACGTAGGGGGTCGGCTCGTCGATGTGGAGGGTCTGGGGCAGCTCCCCGTGGCCCATGGCCATGACCATCTTGATCACGCCGGCGACACCGGCGACGGCCTGCGTGTGCCCGATGTTCGACTTGACCGAGCCCAGCAGCAGCGGCCGGCCCTCCGGCCGGTCCTGGCCGTACGTGGCCAGCAGCGCCTGCGCCTCGATCGGGTCGCCGAGCTTCGTGCCGGTGCCGTGGGCCTCGACCGCGTCGACGTCGGCGGCGGTGAGGCCGGCGTCGGCGAGGGCCTCGCGGATGACGCGCTGCTGCGAGGGGCCGTTGGGGGCGGTGAGGCCGTTGCTGGCGCCGTCCTGGTTGACGGCGGTGCCGCGGACGACGGCGAGGACCGGGTGGCCGTTGCGGCGGGCGTCGGAGAGCCGCTCCAGGAGGAGCAGGCCCACGCCCTCGGACCAGATCGTGCCGTCGGCGGACGCGGCGAACGCCTTGATGCGGCCGTTCTCGGCGAGTCCGCGCTGCCGGCTGAACTCGGTGAAGGCCCCGGGCGTGGACATGATCGTCACGGCGCCGGAGAGGGCCATGTCGCACTCGCCGCTCCGCAGGGACTGGGCGGCGAGGTGCAGGGTGACGAGGGAGGAGGAGCAGGCGGTGTCGACGGTGACGGCCGGGCCCTCCAGCCCGAAGGAGTAGGAGATGCGGCCGGAGACGACGCTGGCGGCGTTGCCGGTGCCGAGGTGGCCCTCCAGGCCGTCGCCGTCGTTGAGCCACAGCTGGAGGTAGTCCTGGGCGTTGGAGCCGACGAACACGCCGGTGCGGCTGCCGCCCAGGCCGGTGGGGTCGATGCCGGCGCGTTCGAAGGTCTCCCAGGTGGTCTCCAGCAGCAGGCGCTGCTGCGGGTCCATGGCGAGGGCCTCGCGCGGGGAGATCCCGAAGAAGGGTGCGTCGAACTCGGCCGCCTCGTGCAGGAAGCCGCCCTCGCGGACGTAGCTGGTGCCCTCGCGGTCGGGGTCGTCGCTGTAGAGGGCGTCGAGGTCCCAGCCGCGGTCGGCGGGGAAGGCGGTGATGCCGTCACGGCCCTCGGCGAGCATCCGCCACAGGTCCTCGGGCGTACGGACGCCGCCGGGGAAGCGGCAGCTCATCGCGACGATCGCGATCGGGTCGTCGTCCTCGGCGCGGGCCGTGGCGGCGGCCGCCCGGCGGGCCGGGAGGGCGGCGTCGGCGGCGAGGTCACCGACGATCTCCTCGCGCAGGTACTGGGCGAGGGCCGTGGCGGTCGGGTAGTCGAAGACCAGGGTGGCCGGCAGCCGGCGGCCGGTGGCCTCCCCGAGGAGGTTGCGCAGTTCGACGGCGGTGAGGGAGTCGAAGCCGAGCTCCTTGAAGGAGCGGCCCGGCTCGACGGAGGAGGCGCCCGGGTAGCCCAGGGCGGTGGCGACCTGCTTGCGCACGAGGTCGAGCAGCATGCGGTCCTGCTCGGCGGCGGGCAGCCCGGCGAGGCGCTGCCGCAGGCCGGAGAGTCCTCCCGCGGTGGCCGCGCCGTTCGCCGAGCGGCGTACGGGGACCCGTACGAGTCCGCGCAGCAGCGGGGAGAGGGTTCCGTTCTGGGCCTGCGCGCGCAGGCCGGGCAGGTCGACGCGCATCAGGACGGGGGCGGGCTCGTCGAGGCGGTGGACGAGGTCGAACAGGTCGAGGCCCTCGGCCGAGGTGAGCGGGGGCAGTCCGCCGCGGGTCATGCGGCTGACGTCGGCGTCGCTCAGGCTGCCGGCCATGCCCGCCCCGTCGGCCCACAGGGCCCAGGCCAGGGAGGTGGCGGGGAGTCCGAGGGAGCGGCGGTGCTGGGCGAGGACGTCGAGAAAGACGTTGGCCGCGGCGTAGTTGCCCTGTCCGGCGCCGCCGAAGACGCCGCCGATGGAGGAGAACAGCAGGAAGGCGGAGAGGTCGAGGTCGCGGGTGAGCGCGTGGAGGTGGCAGGCCGCGTCGACCTTGGGGCGCAGGACGGCCGACAGGCGCTCGGGGGTGAGGGAGGTGATCACGCCGTCGTCGAGCACGCCCGCGGTGTGCACGACCGCGCCGAGCGGGTGCTCGGCGGGTACGGCGGCCAGGACGGCGGCGAGGGCGTCCCGGTCGGCGACGTCGCACGCCGCCCAGGTCACCGTCACGCCGTCGGCGGCGAGTTCGGCTCCGAGGGCCTGTGCCTCGGGGGTGGATCCGCCGCGCCGGCCGACGAGCAGCAGGTGCCGTACGCCGTGCTCGGCGACGAGCCGGCGGGCGATCAGGCCGCCGAGGAGGCCGCCCGCGCCGGTGATCAGCACGGTCGAGCCGGGCGTGTACGCGAAGCCGGCCGGGGCGGACTGCTCCGCTTCGGCGTCCCGGGCCACGCGGGCGAGACGGGGGACGAGGACGGTGCCGGCGCGGACGGCGAGCTGCGGCTCGCCGGCGGCCAGGGCGGTGGCGAGGGCCGCGGGCAGGGCCCGTACGGAGGCCTCGTCGGCGTCGGTGTCGAGCAGCAGCAGCCGGTCGGGGTGCTCGGCCTGCGCGGAGCGCAGCAGACCGCGGACGGCGGCGTGGACGGGGTCGGTGACGGGCTCGGTGACGGCGTCGCCGGCCGGGTCCGCCTCGGTGCCGTCGGCGCCGGTGCTGAGGGCGCCCCGGGTGAGGACGACGAGGCGGGTGGCGGCGAACCGGTCGCCGGTGAAGGGCTCTTCGCCCAGCCAGGTCTGCGCCAGGGCCAGGGCGTGGTGCGCGGCCCGGTGCACGGCGTCGGCGGAGAGCTCCGGCGCGGCGTCGGCGTCGGCCCCGTCCGCGGCCTGCCCGTAGGCGGCGAAGACGGCCTCGGGGACGGGCGCTCCCGCCTCGACGGCGGCGGCCAGGTCGGCCAGGTCGGCATGGACGGTGATCGCGTCGCCGGCCGGGACCGCGCCGAGGAGGGCGGCGGGGACCGCGGCGCCCAGGACGGCCCAGCGGCCGACCGGGGCGGCGGGCGCGGGCAGTGCCGTCCACTCCACCCGGAACACGGACTCGTGGTGGGCGGTGCCCGCCGCCCGGACCTGCTCGGCCGAGACGGCCCGCAGGACGAGCGAGTCGACGGTGGCGACGGGCGCCCCCGTCGCGTCCGCGATCTCCAGGCGTACGCCGCCGCCGGTATCGGTCGGGGCGAGGTGCACGCGCAGGGCGTCGGCGCCGCTGGCGTGGAGGGTCACGCCGCTCCAGGCGAACGGGAGCCGGCCCTCGCCCTCGGTGCCGCCCAGCACGCCCAGGCCCAGCGTGTGCAGGGCCGCGTCCAGGAGGGCGGGGTGCAGGCCGAAGTCCGCGGCGGCGGAGGCGACTTCTTCCGGCAGGGCGACTTCGGCGTAGACGCCGTCCCCGTGCCGCCAGGCGGCGGTGAGGCCGCGGAACGCCGGGCCGTAGCCCATGCCGACCTCGGCGAGGTCTGCGTAGAGGCCGTCGGTGTCGAGCGGCTCGGCGCCGGCCGGGGGCCACTGCCCGGCGGCGAACGGCGCCGGGGCCGGGGCGGCGCCGGGGGCCAGGACACCACCGGCGTGCCGGGTCCAGGACTCGTCGGTGGCACCGTCCTTCGGGCGGGAGGAAAGGCTGAAGGAACGCCGCCCGCTTCCGTCGCCGTCGGGCGCGCTGACGTGCATCTGGAGCTGTACGCCGCCGCGTTCGGGCAGGACGAGCGGCGCTTCGAGGGTGAGTTCCTCGACGAGGTCGCAGCCGACCTGGTCGCCGGCCCAGATCGCCAGGTCGACGAAGGCGGTGCCGGGGAGCAGCACGCTGCCCATCACGGCGTGGTCGACCAGCCAGGGGTGGGTGGTCGGCGAGAGCAGCGCGGTGAAGACGAAGCCCTCGGAGTCGGCGAGGGCGACCGTGGCTCCGAGCAGCGGGTGCGCGGCCTCGTCCAGGCCCACCGCGCCGAGGTCGCCGGACGGGGTGCCGGGCTCGATCCAGTAGCGCTGGCGCTGGAAGGCGTAGGTGGGCAGGTCGACGCGCCGGGTGCCGGTGCCGCCGCAGTACGCGGCCCAGTCGACGGTGGCGCCGTGGGCGTGGGCCTGCGCCAGGGCGGTGACGAGCGTCTCGGCCTCGGCGCGGCCCTTGCGCAGCAGCGGCGCGAAGGCGGGGTTCCCGTCGGTGAGGCAGTCCTGGGCGAGGGCGGAGAGCACCCCGTCGGGACCGAGTTCGAGGTACGTGGTGACCCCGGCGGCCTCCAGGGCGCGGATGCCGTCGAGGAAGCGGACCGCCTCGCGGACGTGGCGGACCCAGAACTCGGCCGAGCCCATCTCGTCGGAGACCAGGGCACCGGTCAGGTTCGAGACCACCGGAATGCGCGGGGCGGCGAAGGTGATGCCCTGCACGACCTGGCGGAAGTCGTCCAGCATGCCGTCCATGTGCGGCGAGTGGAAGGCGTGGCTCACCGTCAGCCGCTTGGACTTCCGGTCGGCGAACGCCGCCACGACAGCAGTCGCAGCGTCCTCGTCACCGGCGATCACGACCGAGGTGGGCCCGTTGACGGCGGCGATGCTCACCCGGTCGGTCAGCAGCGGCAGGACCTCGTCCTCCGAAGCCTGCACCGCGATCATCACGCCGCCGGCCGGCAGCGCCTGCATCAGCCGGCCGCGCGCCTCCACCAGCGCGCACGCGTCGTCCAGGGAGAAGACTCCCGCCACATGCGCGGCGGCGATCTCACCGATCGAATGACCGGACAGGAAGTCGGGCTTCAGACCCCAGGCCTCGACCAGCCGGAAGAGTGCCACCTCGACCGCGAACAGCGCGGGCTGGGTGTAGCGCGTCTCGTCCAGGAGAGCTGCGTCCGTGCCGAACAGCACGTCCTTCAGCGGCAGTTCGAACCGCGCGCACACCTCGTCCAGGGCGGTCGCGAACACCGGGAAGGCTTCATACAGCTCACGCCCCATCCCCAGGCGCTGACTGCCCTGACCGGTGAAGAGGAAGGTGAGCTTCCCGCCCTGCGGCGAGCCCGTCACCACTCCGGCCGCCGAGCCGTCCTCCGCCAGCGCCGCGAGCCCGGCCAGCAGCCCCTCGCGGTCCGCCGCGACGACCGCCGCCCGGTCCTCGAACGCCGAGCGGCCGACGGCGAGCGAGCGTGCGACGTCTACCGGGTCGAGCCCGGGGTGCTCCTCGGCGTGGGCGAGGAGGCGTGCCGCCTGCTCGCGCAGGGCGTCGCGGCCCTTCGCCGACAGGATCCACGGCACGACGGGGACGCCCGTCGGCGCGCCGGACCCGGACTCCGGCGCGGTTTCCGTCGTCCGGTCGGCCTCGGGGGCCTGCTCGATGATCGTGTGCACGTTGGTGCCGCTCACGCCGAAGGCGGAGACGCCGGCCCGGTACGGGCGGCCGGTCTCGGGCCAGGCGCGCTGCTCGGTGAGCAGGGAGACGGCGCCGGACTCCCAGTCGACGTGCGAGGTCGGCTCGTCGACGTGCAGGGTCCGGGGCAGCACGCCGTGCCGCATCGCCATGACCATCTTGATGACACCGGCGATGCCGGCGACGTTCTGCGTGTGGCCGAGGTTGGACTTCAGGGAGCCCAGCCACAGCGGCTGTCCCTCGGGCCGGTCCTGGCCGTAGGCGGCCAGCAGTGCCTGGGCCTCGATCGGGTCGCCGAGGGTGGTGCCGGTGCCGTGGGCCTCGACGACGTCGATGTCGGCGGGGGCGAGCCGGGCGCTCTCCAGGGCCTGGCGGATGACCCGCTGCTGGGCGGGCCCGTTCGGTGCGGTCAGCCCGTTGCTCGCGCCGTCCTGGTTGACGGCCGATCCCCGGACGACCGCCAGGATGCGGTGTCCGTTGCGGCGGGCGTCGGAGAGGCGCTCCACCAGCAGGACGCCGACGCCCTCCGACCAGCCGGTGCCGTCCGCCGCTTCGGCGAAGGACTTGCAGCGGCCGTCGGGCGACAGGCCGCGCTGGCGGCTGAACTCGACGAAGACCTCCGGGCCGGCCAGCACGGTGACGCCCGCGGCCAGCGCGAGCGAGCACTCCCCCTGGCGCAGGGCCTGGACGGCCATGTGCAGGGCGACGGACGAGGAGGAGCAGGCGGTGTCGACGGTGGCGGCCGGCCCCTCCAGCCCGAACACGTAGGCGAGGCGGCCGGAGACGACGCTGGAGGCGGTGCCCGTGAGGAGGTGCCCCTCGACTCCTTCGGGCAGCTCGCCCGAGCCGGCCCCGTACGCGTTGGCGGAGGCGCCGACGAACACACCGGCGCGGCTGCCGCGCAGGGTCGCCGGGTCGATGCCGGCCCGCTCGAAGACCTCCCAGGTGGTCTCCAGCAGCAGGCGCTGCTGCGGGTCCATGGCGAGGGCCTCGCGCGGCGAGATCCCGAAGAAGGAGGCGTCGAAGTCCGGCGCCTCGTGGAGGAACCCGCCGTGCCGGGCGTAGGTGGTCCCGGCGTGGTCGGGGTCGGGGTCGTACAGCGACTCGACGTCCCAGCCTCGGTCGGCGGGGAAGCCCGAGATGGCGTCGCCGCCGCTCTCGACGAGCTTCCACAGGTCCTCGGGCGAACCGATCCCGCCGGGGAAGCGGCAGCTCATGCCGACGATCGCGATGGGCTCGCGGGAGGCGTCGGTGAGCTCCTGGTTCCGGCGGCGCAGCCGCTCGGTTTCCTTGAGGGAGGCCCGCAGCGCTGAAACGACTTTTTCGTCAGGGGTGGTCATCACTTACTCCGCACTTCGGGCACGTCAGAAGTTGCTGTTGCTGGTGGTGGTGTCGCCGGTGGGGCCGTCGTCGTCGAGGCCTCCGCCGTCGAGGGCGAGGTCGAGGAGGTCCTGGAGGTCCATCGCGTCGATGGATTCGCCGGCGTCGGCGGCCCGCGCACCGGGGCCGGAGGCGGCCACGGTGTCGGAGCCGGAGCCGGCGAGGCCCAGGAGGGTGTCCAGGAGCCCCGCTTCGCGGATCCGGCCCATCGGGATGGCGGCCAGGGTCCGGCGCAGCTCCGCGTCGAGCGGGTCGCTGTCCAGGTCCGCGACGGCCGCCGCGGCCGCGCCGCCGCCGCTTCCCTCCGGGAGGAGGGTGCGCAGCAGGTGACGGGTGAGGGCCTGGGGGTTGGGGTAGTCGAACACGAGGCTGGACGGCAGGCGCAGGCCGCAGGCGGCGCCGAGGCGGTTGCGCAGTTCGACGGCGGTCAGCGAGTCGAAGCCGAGGTCCTTGAAGGCCCGGTCCGGTGCGACGGCGTCCGCGGAGGGGTGGCCGAGGGCCGCCGCCGCGTGCTCGCGCACGAGGTCGAGGAGCGCGCCGTCGCGGTCCTCCGCGGACAGTTCGGCGAGCCGCCGCAGGAGCGTCGCGCCGGCGTCGGCCGCCGTGCCGTCACCGGTGGGCGTCGCACCGTCGGCCGTTTCGCCGCGGAGCGCGTCGCGCACCTCGGGCAGGTCGCCGACGAGCGGGCGGGGCCGGGCCGCGGCGAAGACCGGGGCGAAACGCGCCCAGTCGACGTCGGCCACCGTCACCGCCGCGTCCCGGCCGGCGAGGGCGCGTTCCAGGGCCGTCAGGTTCGTGGCCGGGGCCACGGGCGGCAGTCCGCGCCGGGTGAGCTGTTCGGTCGCGTCGCCCTCGGTCGCCATGCCGGCCTCTGCCCACGGGCCCCAGGCGACCGCCGTGGCGGCGAGGCCGCGGGCCGCTCGGCGCTCGGCGAGCGCGTCGAGGAAGGTGTTGGCGGCGGCGTAGGCCGCCTGCCCGCCGCTGCCCCAGACGCCGGCGATGGAGGAGAACAGGACGAAGGCGTCCAGGGAGTCCGGTGCGTCGAACAGTGCGTCGAGGTGGACGGCGCCGGCGGTCTTGGCGGTGACGACCCGGGCGAACCCGGGCAGGTCGGTGCCGGTGCCGGGCGGCTGGGAGATGCCCGCCGCGTGGACGACGGACCGTACGGGGGTGCCGTCGGCCGCCAGGCCCGCGACCAGTGCCGCGAGCGCGTCCCGGTCGGTGACGTCGCAGGCGGCCAGGGTCACGGCCGCGCCGAGCGCTTCGAGCTCCGTGCGGGTCTCGCTCGCGCCGGGCGCCCCCGCGCCGCTGCGGCTGACGAGCACCAGGTGTTCCGCGCCGCGTTCGGCGAGGCGCCGGGCCACGTGGCGGCCGAGGGCGCCCGTGCCGCCGGTGATGAGCACGGTGCCGCTCGGGTTCCAGCCGGATCCCGTGCGGGTGCCGTCCGCGTCGGCCGCCGTGGTCCCGCGTACGAGGCGTCGTACGAGCGTCCCGGTGGCGCGGAGGGCCAGCTGGTCCTCGTCCCCGGCAGCGGTGAGCGCGGCGGGCAGGCGCGACAGGATCCGCTCGTCGCACACCGCGGGCAGGTCGAGGAGTCCGCCCCAGCGGTCGGGGTGTTCCAGGGCGAACACCCGGCCCAGGCCCCAGACCTGCGCCTGGGTGGCCCCGCCGAGGGTGTCGCCGGCTGCGGCGGCCACGGCTTCGCGGGTGACGCACCACAGGGGGGCGTCGGCGAGCTCCGCGGCCGGGCCGGCGGGCTCCGAGGTGAGTACGGAGGCCAGGGCGGCGGTCAGGGCGAGCCCGACGGGTACGCCGGGGTGCTCGGGGTGCGGCCGCTCGTCCAGCGCCAGGAGGGACAGGACTGCGGTGACCGCTCCCGTGCCGGGGTCGGCCGCGGCCTCGCGCAGCAGGCCCTCCAGGCCGGTCCGCAGCACCGCCGGGTCGCCGTCGGCGACGTCGAGCGGGAGCGGCAGGACGCGCGCGCCCTCGGCGCCGATCCGGTCGGTCAGGGCGCGGACCCAGGGGTCCTCCGCCTGCGCTGCCGGTACGGCGACCAGCCAGGTGCCGGTGAGGGAGCCCCGGTCCTGGCCGGCGAACGGCTGCCAGGAGACGCGGTAGAGGAGCGCATCGGCCTCGGCCTGCGCCTGCCGGTCGCGCCGCCAGGCGGCGAGGGCGGGCAGGACGGAGCGGAAGGGCTGCTCCCCGTCGACGGCGAACTCGTCGGCGAAGGCGGTCAGGTCGGCCCGCTCCACGACCTCCCAGAAGCGTGCGTCGGCCTCGCTCCCGGCCCCGGCTGCCGGGGCCGCCCCGCGCGGGGCGGCCGGCTCGGGCCAGTAGCGCACGGGCTGGAAGGCGTACGTGGGCAGGTCGACGCGGCGGGCGCCGCTGCCGGCGTAGAAGGCCGTCCAGTCGACGGTCACACCCCGCGTGTGGGCCTGC
>NZ_JBEXKC010000112.1:0-18990 GCF_040609475.1 Streptomyces sp. NPDC004667
CTGCGCCTCCTCCACCGTGGGGTGCTGCTGGGCGACCTCCCGGAACCCCGCCCTCTCCAGCAGCTCCGGATAGACCCCGGGCGGCCAGGCGTGATAGCGCCCGCTGGGCCTGCTGGGCCTGCTGGGCCTGCTGCGCCCGCTGGGCCCGCCGCGCCTGCTGTGCCCGTCGCGCCCCCGGCCACCGGGCTCCTCGCCGAAGGCGGCGAGGCCGCCTGCCTGCTGCACCGGGTCTGTCCCGACTGCGGCCGCCTCGCCACCGAATCCGATGCCCGCTACTGCTCCCGGTGCGGTGCGGGGCTACCTGACTGAGCCCGGCCGGGGCGAGCGGCGGCGGTGCCGGGCCGACGGGTCCGGGGACGCTCGACTGGCGCCGGTTACTACGAAATCGTATAGTCTGGAATCGTGAAGTCCGAATCCGTGCCGTCCGACTGGTCCGCACTCCTCGCGCTCCAGCGGGCCACCCACGCCACCCTCCAGGTGCTCGCCGCGGAGCTGGCCGACCTCGACCTGACCCCCTCCGAGATCAACGCCCTGGCCAACCTGGCCGACGGCCGCGCCCGTACCGTGTCCGAACTCGGCGCGGCCGCGGGCACCCGCCCCACCACCCTGACCAGCGTGCTCGACCGCCTGGAGCGCCGCGGTCACATCACCCGGGGCACCCGCCCGGGAGACCGCCGCGCGGTCCTCGTCGAACTCACCCCCTCCGGAGTCCGCGCCGCCACCACCATCCGGCAGGCCGTCACCAAGCTGGAGCGCCGGGCCCTCGCCGGGCTGCCCGACGAAGCGCTCGCCGCCCTGCGCACCGCCCTGAACGCTCTCACCGAGGTGTCCTCATGACCACCCCCACCCCCACCCCGACCCCCACGCCCGACTTCGGGTCGCTGCTCGCCGAGGTGAAGGAGGCCACCGGCCGCTTCGGCCATCGCGAACACGTCCACCTGACCTGGCTGGCCGTGCGCCGCCTCGGCGTTCCCGCCGCGGCCGACCTGATCGGCGACGGCATCCGCGCCCTCACGATCCGCGCGGGCGTGCCCGAGAAGTTCCACGCCACCCTCACCCGGGCCTGGGTGGAACTGGTGGGCCACCACGCGGCCGAACCGGACGCCGACGACTTCGCCCGCTTCGCCGACCGCCACCCCCACCTGCTCGACAAGGAGCTGCCGACCCGCTTCTACCGTCCGGAAACGCTCGACTCCCCGCGGGCGCGGGCCGGCTGGGTCGAACCGGACCTCGCCCCCTTCCGCACGGTGAGCGGGTAACCGTGACGGGGGAGGACCCCGCGGGCGGACTGGCCGCCGCCGTGTCCGCCACCGTCCGCGCGCTGCGCGCCGTCGCGCACCTGGACTGGTCCGCCCCGGCGGCGGGGCTGGAGTGGAGCTGCCGCGAGACGGCCGTCCACCTGGCCGGGGACCTGACCGGATTCGCCGCGCAGCTCGCGGGCCGGGTCACCGGCTCCTACCTCCCCCTCGCGGTCGGCGCCGCCCCCGGCACCCCGCCCGGCGCCCTCGTCGACCTCGTGGGGGCGAGCGGGCTCCTGCTGGCCGCAGCCGTCCGGGCCGCCCGCCCCGACGACCGGGCCTGGCACCCGGCCGGCTCCGCGGGCCCCGGCGGCTTCGCCGCGATGGGTACCGCGGAACTGCTGCTCCACACCCACGACGTTCTCCACGGCCTCGGCGTCACCCACTGGCGCGGTGAGGACCCCGCCGCGGCGCTGGTCCTCGACCGGCTCTTCCCGCACGTGCCGCGCTCCGGGCCCGACGCCCCCTGGAAGACCCTGCTGGCCGCCACCGGCCGGGCCGCCTTCCCCGGCCTGCCCCGCCGCAGGACCTGGCGCTGGTACGGGGACCCCGTCGTGGGCACCGGCGTCGTGCTCTGCGAGATCTCCCCGTCGCTCGCGGGAGACCTGGCCGGCGGCGGCACCGGCGGCTTCACCTGGACGGCCGACGGACCTCCCGAGGGGACGCGCGCCGCCGCCGCGCGGCTGCTCCGGGACCGGGGCGCCCACCGGCCGGGCTGGGGCCCGTACGCGATCGTGCGCGCCCGCGACCGCCGCGCGGTCGGCGGGATCGGCTTCCGCGCCGCCCCCGACGCCGAAGGCCGCGCGGAGACCGGCTGCGAGCTGGTCCCCTCCGCCCGCGGGTGCGGACACGCCACCGAGGCCCTGCGGGCGCTGGCCCGCTGGGCCTTCGCCCAGCCCGGCGCGCACGAGCTGTGCGCCACCGCCGAGGAGGCGGACGGGCCCTCGCGGGCCGTGCTCCTGCGGGCCGGGTTCGAGCACCGGGGAGCAGGCCGGTACGTCCTGCGCGCGGCCGGGCGCTGACGGAACGCGGGAGGCCTCCCGGGTTCGGGTCCCGGGAGGCCGTTCGCGGTGGTCTTCCGACAGCGGATCAGAACCCGCAGTTCGTGACCCACTTGTGCGAGGAGATCCGGTCGTTCCACTCCCACGGGATGTTGCCCGAGGAGCCGTTGGGCGCGCAGGTGGAGGCGCCGCCGTAGCCGATGTTCTCGTAGACCCGGACGTCCCCGAGCGAGCCCGCGTAGCCGTTGTTCCACCAGGACGAGGCCCGGTCGTTCATGTCGTAGTCGTTCCCGGCGCCACAGGTGCGCCAGTCGGAGTCGTTGCCGCTCCAACCGCAGGCCGGGCCGCCCCGGTTGGTGTCCGCCCAGACCCAGTAGTTGCCGTCGGCCGCCACGCCGGAGGCGTCGGACGGGGCCGCCGAGGCGGTGGTGAGGGTCGTGGGGAGCGCGAGCAGCGGAAGGGCGAGCGCGCAGGCCGGCATGGTCGTACGGAACTTACGCATGGGATCCTCCGGATCGTGTCGTGGCATCGGTGCTTCGGTCGGGTGGTGACACGACGCGCTCCGCCCTGGGGAGCGCGTCGTTCTGGAGCCTTCGCCTGAGGTCGATCTCGTCCCGGTGGAGCGCGCGGACTTCGTCGCCGTAGGCGTGGTCCAGAGCTCTGGAGACCCGGCTCAGCGGGGTGCCGGTCGCACAGGTCGCCTCGGTGACCGCCATGGCGGTCTCGGCCGCGTCGGCCCGCTCCGCCGGCAGGTCACCGGCCAGGGCGGCCGCCGCGCTCCGGGAGGCGTCGGGGGAGTCGTACGGCCGGCCGGCCGCCCGCATGCAGGCAGCCCACTGCCCGACCGCCTCCGCGTACCGCGGGTCCCGGCGGACCCGTTCCTCCTGCGCGGGGCGGAGGTTCATCGTGACGACCTTGACGCGGAACCAGGCGGCCAGATCCCCGTAGAGCGCGCGCTGGGCCTGCGCCAGGCACCCCTGCGTGCTCGCCGTGAGGGTCATGCCGGTGGGGGCCTCGGCGGAGAGCCCCACCGGCGAGGCGCCCATCAGCGCGGTACGGGCGGCCGCCCGCTCGCGCGCCGGCAGCCGGTGGAACCAGCGCTGGTTGGGATCGGCAGCCCGGGCCCGCTCGTCCTCGCGGGCGGCCCGGCCGCCGTAGCCGTTGGCCCGGGCCCACTCCACGTCGTCCACCCCGTACGGGAAGGAGCGCCGCTCGGGCGCCGGGGGTTCGGTGACGGCGTACGCGAAGCCGCGTTCGGCCATGCAGCGGCTGATCAGGACCTGCTCGGCCCGCGCCAGCAGCCGGGACGCACCGGCGTCCGGATCCGGGGCCGCCGCCGTGGAGCGCGGCCCGGGGGCCGGGCCCGGATCCGGCCGCGCGGGCCCTCCGCCCGCCCCGCAGCCCGTGAGTACCGCCAGCGCCACCGCCGCGGCCAGGGCTGCCACCGGGCCCCCTCGTGCTCGCCTCATCCGTCCGGTCCTCCTCTCCGGTGCGTTCCACGGCCGTGCCGTCCGCCGATCCGTCCGCAGTCCCCGCCGTGGCACCCGTCCGGGTCACCCCCGTGCCCCGGCGGGCCACCCGTCCGGGTGCCGACGCGTCCGCATTCCGGCCGCCGCCGTCCGGACCCAGGTGTAGCCGCCCCGCGTTGTTCGCCGTCGGGGCCCTGGCAGCGAACAAACAATTGCTGAACAATCCACCCCGGACCGCAGAAAAGGGGCCGGGGCGGAAGGAGCGGCACATGGCACGCAAGGAACGCCCGCTGGACGGCGGGGACGGGCCTCTGCTGGAGTTCGCCACCGCCCTGCGCCGCCTGCGCCACGAGGCCGGATCCCCGCCGTACCGCGACCTGTCCGCCCGCGCCCACTACTCGGTGGCCACCCTCTCCGGGGCCGCCGCCGGCCGCCGGCTGCCCAGCCTGGACGTGACCCTGTCCTACGTGCGCGCCTGCGGCGGCGATGCGGGGGAGTGGGAGCGCCGCTGGCACGCCGTCGCCGTGGAACTCGCCGCCGGATCCGCCGCGCCAACCGGATCCGGGGCCGCGGCGGAGGCCGCGGGGGCGGGCGGGCCCGCGCGGGAGGGCGGCCCGGACGGGCTCCCGTACGTGGGACTCGCCGCGTTCCGCGCCGAGGACGCCGGGCTGTTCTTCGGCCGCGAACGCCTCGTCGGGGACCTCTTCACCGCCCTGACCCGCCACCGCGTCGTGGCCCTCGTCGGCGCGTCCGGAGCCGGCAAGTCCTCCCTCCTGCACGCCGGACTGCTGCCCCGGCTGCGCACCGACGCCCCCGCCCCCACCGTCAGCGTGTTCACCCCCGGACCCCGCCCCCTCGACCGGGCCCGGCGGGCCCTCGACGGCCACGAGGAGCCCGACGCGGCCGAACGGGTGCTGATCGTCGACCAGTTCGAGGAGGTCTTCACCGTCTGCTCCGACGCCGCCGAACGCACCCGGTTCGTCTCCGCGCTCGTCGGGGCCGCCCGGCGCCCCGGCTCGGGCTGCCGCGTGGTCCTCGGCGTGCGCGCCGACTTCTACGCGCACTGCACCCGCCACCCCGAACTCGTCGAGGTGCTCCACGAGGCCCAGATCGTGGTCGGCCCGATGAGCGCCGCCGAACTGCGCCGCGCCGTGGTCGAACCCGCCCGGCGGGCCGGCCTGACCGTCGAGGGCAGCCTCCAGGCCACCCTCGTCGCGCACGCCCACGGCCAGGTCGGCGTACTTCCCCTGCTCTCGCACGCCCTGCTGGAGACCTGGCGGCGCCGCCGCGGCGCTGCCCTCACCCTGGACGGCTTCCACGCCGCGGGCGGCTTCGAAGGGGCCCTCGCCCAGTCCGCCGAAGCCCTCCACGCCTCCCTCCCCGCCCACCAGCAGACCCTCGCCCGACAGGTGTTCGTCCACCTCATCGCCCTCGGCGAGGGCACGGAGGACACCAAACGGCCCGTCGCGCGCGAGGAACTCGGCCAGGACGCCGACACCCGGACCGTCCTGGCCCGCGCCGCCGCGCTGCGCCTGCTGACCCTGGACCAGGGAGTGGTCGAGCTCACCCACGAGGCCCTGATCCGGGCCTGGCCCCGGCTGCGCGGCTGGATCGGCGACGACCGCGAACGGCTGCGCCGCCACCGCCAGATCGCCGAGGCCGCACGGGCCTGGGAGGGCGTCGGACGCGACCCCGGCGCGCTGCTGCGCGGCACCCGGCTCGCCCTGGCCCACGAGACCCTCGCCCCGCCCGCCCTCGGACTCTCCGCCGGGGAACGGGAGTTCCTCGATGCCAGCACCGCCGCCGAGGCCGCCGCGGGCCACGCAGCCCGCCGCCGCACCCGCAGGCTGCGCTGCCTGGTCGGCGCGCTCGCCGCGCTCGTCGTGGTGGCCGCCGTCGCCACCGGCAACGCCGTACGGGCCGAGGGGGAGGTCACCCGCCAGCGCAACGACGCCGTCGCGCAGAACCTCGCCGACACCGCCACCGACGTCGCCGCCACCGAGGCGGGCCTCGCCGTCCAGCTGAGCCTGACCGCCCACCGCCTCTCGCCCACCGCCCGGACCCGCGACAGCCTCCTGTCCACCCTGATGACCTCGCTGCCCGCGCACGACAAGGAGGTCGTCGCCCTCGCCTACCGTCCCGACGGGCGCCGGCTCGCCACCGCCAGCGGGGACCACACCGCCCGGCTGTGGCGCACCCGCGGCACCGACCGGCCCGTCCTGGTGGCCACCCTCGCCGGACACGGCGACGACCTGCGCGCCGTGGCCTACCGGCCGGACGGCCGCCTCCTGGCCACCGCCTGCGCCGACGGCACCGTGCGGCTGTGGGACGTGGCCGACCCCGCCCGCCCGGCTGTGGCGGCCGAACTGCCCGCCGAAGGCGGCGACGTACGCGCCCTCGCCTTCGCCCCCGACGGCCGGACCCTGGCCACCGCCGGTGCGGGCGGCGGCGTACGGCTGTGGGACGTGGCCGATCCCGCCCGGCGCACGCCCTCGCGGACCGCGCTGCTCACCGGGCACCGCGACACCGTGCGCGCGGTCGCGTTCAGCCCGGACGGGCACGTCCTGGCCACCGCCGGGGAGGACACGACCGTGCGCCTGACGGACGTCACCGACCGGACCCGGCCCGCCGGGCTCGCCGTCGTCACCGGCCACGACACCGCCGTGTTCTCCGTCGCCTTCGCCCCCGACGGCCACACCCTCGCCACCGGGTCCGGCGGACGCGCCCAGGTCCGGCTGTGGGACGTCTCCGACCCGCGCGCCCCGGCCCCGCTCGCCGCCCTCACGGGGCACACCGACGTGGTCGGCGCGGTGGCCTTCAGCCCCGACGGCCGCAGCCTGGCCACGGCGAGCGACGACCGCACCGTCCGGATGTGGAGCCTGCCCCGCGACGGGCGCCCCGCCGCGCTGGCGGTCCTGACCGGGCACACCACCGCAGTCGGCTCGGTCGCCTTCAGCCCCGACGGCACCGCCCTGGCCTCCGGGGGCTTCGACACCACCCTGCGGCTGGCCGACACCGACCTGGACAGGGCCCTCGCGGGGGCCTGCGCGCGCACCGGGCCCCGGATCACGCGCGCGCAGTGGTCCTCGTACATGCCCTACCTGGACTACGCGCCGCCGTGCAGCGGCCTCGAACGCCCCTGAGCCCCACCCCACCCCACCCCGGAAGGCAGTTCCCGCATGGTGAGCTCCCAGGTACCCGTCATCGACCTCGGACCGTGGCGGTCCGGCGACCCCGCCGCGCGCGCCCGGACCGCGGCCCGCGTCGACGAGGCCCTCCAGGCCGCCGGCTTCCTGCTCGTCACCGGCCACGGCCTGGACCCGGAGCTGCCCGCCCGGATCCGGGACGCGGCCCGCACGTTCTTCCGGCTGCCGCCCGGGGCGAAGCGGCCCTACGCCGTCAGCGTCGGCGGCCGCGGCTGGCTCGGCCCCGGCGCCGAGGCCAACAGCTACGCCGAGGGAACGGCCTCCCCGCCCGACCTCAAGGAATCCTGGTCCTGGGCGGCGGATGACCCCACCGGCGTGCCCTCGGTGGACGCCGAGTGGTTCCGGCCCAACGCCTGGCCCGCCGAGGTACCGGAACTGCGCCCGCTGGTGACCGCGTACCTCGCGGCGATGCGGGCCCTGTCCGACGAGCTGCTGGAGCTGCTCGCGGTGGCCCTGACCCTGCCCGAGGACCACTTCACCCGGCACACGGGCCACCCCACCTGGGGGTTCAACGTCAACTGGTACCCGGGCGCCGTCGGCCCGCCCCTGCCCGGCCAGTTCCGCATCGGCCCGCACACCGACTTCGGCACGGTGACCGTCCTGGACCGGGAGCCGGGCGCCGGCGGGCTCCAGATCCACACCGACGACGGGGGCTGGCAGGACGCCCCGTACGACCCGGCCGCGCTCACCGTCAACATCGGCGACCTGCTGGCCCGCTGGACCGGCGACCGCTGGCGGGCGGGCCGCCACCGGGTCCTCCCGCCGCCCGCGCACGCCCCGGCCGAGGAACTCCTCTCCCTCGTCTACTTCTACGAGTGCGATCCGCACACCCGGGTCGAGTCCCTGCCCGCCCCGCTGGGACGGGTGGTGCACGAGCCGGTCGACTCGCACACCTACCTGCGGGCCAAGCTGGACGCGATCACCGTCTCCTGAGACCGGTCGTCCGACGGCGGGGAGGGGACCCGATTACCCCTGGTCGGCCGCGTTCGGCAGGATGAGGGCATGACCGAGATCCGTACCCCCCGACTCATCCTGCGCCGCTGGAGCGACGACGACCTCGTCCCCCTGTCGGAGATCCACGCCGACCCGGAGGTGATGCGCTGGATCGGCGACGGCTCCGTCCTCGGCCTGGACGAGACCGCCGAGGCCATCGAGCGCTGGGAGGAGGAATGGGACGACGAGGGCTTCGGCGTCTTCGCCGTCGAACTCCTCGCCTCCGGCGAGCTGATCGGCGCCGTGGGCCTGACCGTGCCCGAGGGCCCGGCCGAGGTCGAGCACGCCGTGGGGATCTGCTGGCGGCTGGGCCGGCCGTTCTGGGGCCAGGGCTACGCCTCCGAAGCCGCGCACGCCACCCTGGAGTTCGCCCTCCAGGACCGCGGCCTGGACCGGGTCGTCGCCGTCAACCGCTCGGGCAACGAGGAATCCGAGAACGTGGTCCGCAAGCTCGGCATGAAGCAGGACGGCAACGCGACCGACCCGGAGTCCGGAGCCCTCCTGGTCCTCCACAGCATCGACCTCACCGAGTACGAGGCCTGACCGCCTGACCGCCTGACCGCCTGACCGCCTGACCGCCCGGCCGCCCGACGACCGCCCGACCCGCCGTCGCCGATCCGGCCAAGGGTGACGCGCGCCGGTTCCCGGCGGGCAGCCGCCCGCCGGGAACCGCGGTGCCGTGACGGCCCTCAGACCTCCCGGACGAAGACGAGGGCGTCCGCCCGGCCGGTGGCGGCCGGATCGAGGGCGGCGTAGGTGTGGTCGGCGGGGACCCGGGCCGGTGGTGTCCGGTCCAGGGCCGCGGCGAGCCGGCCGGGATCGATGACGCCGCGGTCGTACGGGAGGGCCGACAGGAGCCCTTCGAGGGTGTCCGGGCCGGGTACGTCGGTGCCCCGGCTGCCGAAGGCGCTCGCGGCGAAGGCGTACCGGTCGCCGAGGCGGGCGGAGACCAGAGCACCCGCGCTCCACCAGCGCAGCGGCAGGCCGGCGAACTCCATCCGGCTCGGGTCGCGCTGGAGGTGGCCGTTGTGGGCGAAGACGAGGGTGGGGCCGCGGCGGGCCTCCCGGCGCACGATCGCGTCGAGGTGGTCGGCCATCAGCAGGTCGCGCAGGGACACGAGCGCGCCCAGCCGGCCGGGCGCCGTGTCGGCCAGGCCGGCGTGGTAGCGCAGCAGTCCGGTGGCCGTCCGGGCGTGCAGGGCCGCGCGCCAGAACGCCTCGGGAGAGGTGGCCTCCGTCAGGTCGGGGGCGTGCGCGTCGAGCAGTACGCCCAGGTCGTCGGCGATCAGCCGCAGCCGCCCGGCCTCGGGGGTACGGCCGACGGACCGGGCGGGATCCATCAGGGCGGCCGGATCCGTCCAGCGCTCGTCGGGGCCGAGCAGCGCGTCGAGGTCCGCGCCGCTCCAGGGCAGGTCGAGACGGGCGGCCAGGTAGGCGCGGACCTCCGTCAGGGCCTCGCGGGGGGAGGCGGCGCCGGTCATCTCCAGGGGCGCGTCGCAGCCGTAGAAGCGGAGCCGCTCGTGGGCGGGACGTCCCTCGTTGTACGCGCGCATCCAGCGCAGCAGCTCGCGGTTGGCCGGTGAGGCGCCGAAGCCGTGGCTGAAGCCGCGGGCCGTCGCCCCGTCGAGGGTTCCGGTGCCGTCGCCGACGTACGCGTCGGCGACCAGGGCCGCCAGGCAGTCGCTCTCGAGGGCGATCGAACGGTAGCCCTCGTGTTCCACGAGGTGGCGGAAGAGCTCGTTGCGCAGTTCGGGGAAGGCCTCGACGCCGTGGGTGGGTTCGCCGAGACCGAGCAGGCGGGGGGCGGGGGACAGGAGGGCGGTGAGGGCGCCGCCGCTGAAGGGACGGGCGGCGTCCCGGATCGTTGCCGTCATGACCTCAACCGTATCGTTGAAGCCCCGGTGTAAACTTTGGCGGCTGATTCCCGCGGGAAATGGCCCGACAGTGAGGATCAACCTTCAAAATGTGGTTGCGGCCCATCGACCTGGCGCGCGAGCACGGCCTGTCCACGCAGGCGGTGCGCAACTACGAGGAGGCGGGGATCCTGCCGCCGGCCGGGCGCTCGCCCAGCGGGTACCGACGCTACGCCCCGCGCCACGCGGCGGCGCTGCGGACCTTCCTGGCGCTGATCCCCGCCCACGGTCACGCGACGGCGGGGGCGATCATGCGGGCCGTGAACGGCGGCGAGGTCGAGGGGGCGCTGCGGCTGATCGACGGGAGCCACGCGGAACTGGCCGACGACCGGCGCACACTGGAAGAGGTGGAGGAGGCGCTGCGCGGCCCGACGCCACGGGGAGGGCCGCGGCGCGAGCCGGAGCCCGGGCCAGAGTCGGAGCCCGGGCCCGAGCCGGCGGAGGGCGTGACGTTCATCGGGCCCTTGGCGCACCGGCTCGGCATCCGCCCGGCGACGCTGCGCACGTGGGAGCGGGCCGGACTGGTCGTGCCCCGCCGGGATCCGCGCACCGGCTACCGCGTCTACACCCCCGCCGACGTGCGCGACGCGCTGCTGGCCCACCAGTTGCGGCGGGGCGGGTACGGCCTGGAGCGGATCGCGCGGGTGCTGGAGCGGGTCCGGGCGGCGGGCGGAGCCGGGCCGCTGGGCGCGACGCTGCGGGAGTGGCGCGAGCGGCTGACGGCGCGGGGGCTGGCGATGCTGGCGGGCGCGGCCGCCCTCGACACCTACCTGCGGACCCCGTAGCGTCAGCCAAAAGTCAGACTTTGGTAAGCCATAAGATCCGGTTATGGGGTCATAACCAGGGGGCGGGTGCCGGGTAAGGGTCGCCTTAGTTTAGGGTTCTCCTGATCAGTCAGATTGTCGGTCGAAGGGAACCCAAGTCATGCCTCGCCCTCTGCGGGTAGCAATCGTCGGTGCCGGCCCCGCCGGTATCTACGCGGCCGACGCGCTGCTGAAGTCCGAGGCGGCCGCCGCTCCCGGTGTGTCCATCGACATCTTCGAGCGGATGCCCGCCCCGTTCGGTCTGATCCGGTACGGGGTCGCCCCCGACCACCCCCGCATCAAGGGCATCATCACCGCCCTGCACCAGGTGCTCGACAAGCCCCAGGTCCGCCTGTTCGGGAACGTCGACTACCCGAACGACATCTCCCTCGACGAGCTGCACGCGTTCTACGACGCGGTGATCTTCTCCACGGGTGCCACCGCGGACCGTGCGCTCGGCATCCCGGGCGTCGAGCTCGACGGCTCCTACGGCGCCGCCGACTTCGTCTCCTGGTACGACGGCCACCCCGACGTGCCGCGCACCTGGCCGCTGGAGGCGGAGAAGGTCGCCGTGCTCGGCGTCGGCAACGTCGCCCTCGACGTGGCCCGCATCCTCGCGAAGACGGCCGACGAGCTGCTGCCGACCGAGATCCCGGCGAACGTCTACGACGGCCTGAAGGCCAACAAGGCCCTGGAGGTCCACGTCTTCGGCCGCCGCGGCCCGGCGCAGGCCAAGTTCAGCCCGATGGAGCTGCGCGAGCTCGACCACTCGCCCAACATCGAGGTCATCGTCAACCCCGAGGACATCGACTACGACGAGGGCTCGATCACCACCCGCCGCTCCAACAAGCAGGCGGACATGGTCGCCAAGACCCTGGAGAACTGGGCGATCCGCGACATCGGCGACCGCCCCCACAAGCTGTACCTGCACTTCTTCGAGTCCCCGGCCGAGATCCTCGGTGAGGACGGCAAGGTCGTCGGCCTGCGCACCGAGCGCACCGAGCTCGACGGCACGGGCAACGTCAAGGGCACCGGCGAGTTCACCACCTGGGACGTCGGGTCCGTCTACCGGGCCGTCGGCTACCTCTCCGACGAACTGCCCAAGCTCCCCTGGGACGTGGAGTCCGGCACGGTTCCCGACGAGGGCGGCCGCGTCATCGAGAACGGCGCGCACCTGGCCTCGACGTACGTGACCGGGTGGATCCGGCGCGGTCCGATCGGCCTGATCGGCCACACCAAGGGCGATGCGAACGAGACCGTCGCCAACCTGCTCGCCGACCACGCCGAGGGCCGCCTGCTCACGCCGGCCACCCCCGGGCCGGAGGCGGTCGAGGCCTTCCTCGCCGAGCGGCAGGTCCGCTTCACCACCTGGGAAGGCTGGCACAGGCTGGACGCCGCCGAGAAGGCGCTGGGCGAGCCGCAGGGCCGCGAGCGCGTGAAGATCGTGGAGCGCGAGGGGATGCTCGACGCCAGCGGCGCGTGAACGACCGAGTGGGGCCCGCCGGACGGCGGGCCCCACTCGTGCGTCCGGGGCCCGGGGTGTCCCCGGGCGCCCGGATCAGCCGGTGATGGAGGTGATCTTCTTCGTCTTCAGGTCGGCCTGCACGTGGACCAGAGTGGTGTCGCCGCCTCCCCAGGTCAGGGTGACCGTGGCGTTGGTCTTGCCCGTCCCGCTGCCGGTGGACGTCACCTTCCACTGCGTGGGCACGTTCTGCGCGCGCAGCACGCCGTTCGCGTGGTTGGTCTCCTCCCACCGCTTCAGCTCCTGTTGCAGCGGCGGGGAGAGGTAGAAGGAGCGCAGTTGGTCGGCGGTCTTGCCGTCGCCGTCGTACACGGCGTCGATGTAGGAGCCGTAGAAGTCGGAGATCCGGCTGAAGGCGCCCTCCGGGCTGCCGGACACGGACTGCGGCGGGGCGGCGGTGGCGGACGTACCGGTGACGAGGGCGAAGGAGAGCGCCGCCGCGGCGGCGGTGGCCGCCAGGGCGACGGACGTGGCGCGCTTGCTCGGGAACGTGAACACAGGTGGATGCCTTTCCCCGTTCTGACTGCGTGCCGGTACGGTCCCCGGCACTGCCCTCCAGGACGTGACGCGCCGCCAACCGGTTCTCGACGTCCGGGAAATGGCCGGAATTAGCTCGTACGGAGGAAATCGGAAATCGGACCGCCGTCCGGAGGAATGCCGACGGCCCCGCGGGGGTTCGGACAGACGCGACATCCGATTCCGTACGCACTGGAGAGCTCATGAAGATCGGCATCATCGGCGCCGGGAACATCGGCGGCAACCTCACCCGCCGGCTCACCGCCCTGGGGCACCAGGTCTCCGTCGCGAACTCCCGCGGCCCCCAGACCCTGACCGCCCTCGTGGAGGAGACCGGAGCCACCGCCGTCACCGTCGCCGAGGCGGCCCGGGGCGCCGAGGTCGTCGTGGTCACCGTTCCCCTCAAGAACGTTCCCGACCTGCCCGCCGGACTCTTCGACGGGGCCGCCGAGGGCTTCGCCGTCATCGACACCGGCAACTACTACCCGCGCCGGCGCGACGGCCGCATCGCCGCCATCGAGGACGAGGGCCTGACCGAGAGCCGCTGGACCGAGCGCCACCTCGGCCACCCGGTGATCAAGGCCTTCAACGGCACGTACGCCGCCGACATCCTGGACCGGCCGCGTCCGGCCGGTGACCCCGACCGCATCGCCGTTCCGGTGGCGGGCGACGACGAGGCCGCCAAGAAGACCGTCCGGGCCCTCGTCGACGAGCTCGGCTTCGACACCGTCGACGCCGGCGGCATCGACGACTCCTGGCGCCAGCAGCCCGACACCCCCGTCTACGGACTGCGGGCGGGTGTGGAGGCGGTCACCCGCGCCCTGGCCGAGGCCTCGCCCGTCCGGACGGAGGAATTCCGGGGCTGAGGACCACCCCGGACGCAGTAACTCTTCGAGGTCGAACCGTTTCTCTGTGCTACGGTGCCGTTCAGTTGCAGGTGTGGTTCCCAAAGATTTCAAGCGCTCCCATCGGATTGTCCGACGGGCGCACTTCTTAATTCCGGATGCTTTCGGACAGGGTCAATCAACACGGCGACGCCGGCGTCGCACAGTGCGGCCCCGGGTACAGCCCCGAAGGAGAATCCATATGGCATCCGGCACCGTGAAGTGGTTCAACGCGGAAAAGGGTTTCGGCTTCATCGAGCAGGACGGCGGCGGCGCCGACGTGTTCGCCCACTACTCGAACATCGCCACCCAGGGCTTCCGTGAGCTCCAGGAGGGCCAGAAGGTGAACTTCGACGTCACCCAGGGTCAGAAGGGCCCGCAGGCCGAGAACATCGTGCCCGCCTGACGCCGACGCGCAGCCGAGAGCCGGGGCCCGCACCGATGGTGCGGGCCCCGGCCCCGTTCGCCGCCGCCTACCGGGAGCGGCGGCCCACCCGGCAGACTGTGCGTCGTGACGACACTGAGCAAAGGCGCCAACCTGCAGGTCGCGGCGGCCTCCGTGAGAGTGGTGCTCGGCTGGCGGCCGGGGCCGGGCGTGCCGGACGTGGACGCGTCGGCCCTGCTGCTCGCGGGCGGCGGGCGGGTCCGTTCCGACGGCGACTTCGTGTTCTACAACCAGCCGGTCCACGCCTCCGGTGCCGTACGCCACCTCGGCAAGCGGCCGGGCGCCGACGCGCTGGAGGTGAACCTGGCGGCCCTGGAGCCGGGCGTCGAACGGGTCGCGCTCTGCGCCTCCGCGGACGGGGGCACCTTCGGCCGGGTCCCCGGACTGCACCTGCTGCTCCTCGACGCGGGGTCCGGGGCCGAACTCGTCCGCTTCGAGATGACCGCCGGGCCCGAGACGGCCTTCGTGAGCGGTGAGCTCTACCGGCGGGCCGGCGTCTGGAAGTTCCGGGCGGTGGGGCAGGGGTACGCGAGCGGGCTCGCCGGACTGGCGACGGACTTCGGGATCACCGTCGACGACGCGCCCGCGGCGGCGGCGACCGTTCCCGCTCCCGCCTCCGTTCCCGCTCCCGCCTCCGTGCCGGCCCCCGCTCCCGCCCGGCCCGTCGCTCCGGTCGTGGCCGCCCCGAGGCCGCCCGCCGTCGCGCCCGGACCGGCCCCCGTACCCGTACCCGCTCCCGCTCCCGACCCCGCCGTCCGGATGGTCAAGGGGGAGGAGCGGCTCCCGGAGGACATGCGCGGCCGTCTCTCCCTGCGCAAGCGACAGGTCGCCGTCAGCCTGAGCAAGAACGGCGCCGCGGGCGTGACCGCGCGGGTGATCCTCGTCCTCGACGCCTCGGGTTCGATGAGCGCGCTCTACTCCCGGGGCACCGTCGCCTCGGTGGTGGAACGGATGGCGGCCGTCGCGGCGCAGCTCGACGACGACGGCGAGATGCAGGCCTGGACCTTCGCGACCAACCCGGCCCGGCTGCCGGACCTCGCCGTCGGTGACCTCCCGGAGTGGCTCCGACTGCACGTGCGCGTCGGCCAGATGAGCCTCTTCGGCCGCAAGAAGCCGCCCCGCGGTCTGGTCTCCGGCCAGATCGACATGCGGGAGGTCGGCTTCCAGAACGAGGAGCAGAAGGTGATTGCCGAGGTGCGCGCCTACGTACGCGCCCACCCGGCTCCGGCGCCGACCCTGGTGCTGTTCTTCTCCGACGGCGGCGTCTACCGCAACGCCGAGATCGAGCGGGAACTGCGCGAGGCCGTGGAGGAGCCGGTTTTCTGGCAGTTCGTGGGCCTGGGCCGGGCCGGCTTCGGCGTGCTGGAGCGCTTCGACACCATGCCGGGGCGCCGGGTCGACAACGTCGGCTTCTTCGCCGTCGACGACATCGACCGGCTCTCGGACGCCGAGCTCTACGACCGGCTGCTCTCGGAGTTCCCCTCCTGGCTGGGAGCGGCCCGGCGGGCGGGCATCCTGCGCTGAACCCCCTTGCGCCGCACGGCGATCGGACGGAACCGGAGGTGTCCGGACCCTTGACCCCATGGTTGGTCCAGACCAATCATGGGGCGTCCGTTCGTTCGCTCGCGCCCCACCGGGAGCTTCGTTGAGACACCCTTCGCGTTCCGTCCGCCCGCTCACGGCGGCGCTCGCCACCCTCGCCGCCTGTGCCGGGCTCCTCGTCGCGGCGGGCGCGGGACCCGCGCAGGCCGCGCCGACCCCGCTGCCCGCGCACGTCTTCGCGCCCTACTTCGAGGCGTACTCCTCCGACAGCCCCGCAGACCTCGCGCAGAAGTCCGGTGCCAAGTACCTGACCATGGCCTTCGTCCAGACCGAGGCCAAGGGCTCCTGCACCCCGTACTGGAACGGCTCGACGGCCCAGCCCATCGCCTCCTCCGTCTTCGGCGCCGACTTCACGACCCTGCGCTCGCGCGGCGGCGACGTCATCCCCTCCTTCGGCGGCTACGCGGCCGACAACGGCGGCACCGAGATCGCGGACAGCTGCACCAGCGTCGACTCGATCGCCGCCGCCTACCAGAAGGTGATCACCACCTACGACGTCACCCGCCTGGACATGGACATCGAGGACAACTCCCTGACCAACAAGGCCGGGATCGACCGCCGCAACCAGGCCATCAAGAAGGTGCAGGACTGGGCCGCCGCGAGCGGCCGCCCCCTCCAGGTCTCCTACACCCTCCCGACCACCACCGGCGGACTCGCGAGCAGCGGGCTGGCCGTCCTCAAGAGCGCCAAGACGGCGGGCGCCCGGGTGGACGTCGTCAACCTGATGACCTTCGACTACTACGACGGTGCCGCGCACAACATGGCGGCGGACACCCAGAGCGCCGCCACCGGCCTCTACGGACAGCTCGCCACGCTGTACCCGGCGAAGACGCCCGCCGAACTGTGGGGCATGGTCGGTGTCACCGAGATGCCCGGCATCGACGACTACGGGCCCGCCGAGACCTTCACCACCGCCGACGCCACCGCCGTCTACGACTGGGCCGTCGCCAAGGGCATCAACACCCTCTCCTTCTGGGCGCTCCAGCGCGACAACGGCGGCTGCCCCGGCACCGGGGGCTCCGACACCTGCTCCGGCATCGCCCAGGACCCCTGGTACTTCACCCACACCTTCGGGCCCTTCACCCGGGGCGCGGGACCGGTGGCCGACGACTTCTCGCTCTCCGTCACGCCCGGCTCCGCCTCCGTCGCCCCCGGCGGTACCGCCACCGCCTCCGTCGCCACCCGGGTCACGGCGGGCACCGCGCAGCCCGTCGCGCTGACGGTCGCCGGCGCCCCGCCCGGCGTGACGGCCTCCGTCGCCCCCGGCTCCGTCACCGCGGGCGGCTCCGCCGTGCTCACGGTCGCCGCCTCGGCGTCGGCCCCGCCCGGGACCTACGCGCTCACCGTCACCGGCGCCGGGACCGCGTTCACCCGTACGGCCCCCTTCGCGCTCACCGTGTCCGGGCCGGGCGGCGGCAGCGGCGCCCTCGTCAACGGCGGCTTCGAGAGCGGTTCACTCGCGCCCTGGACCTGCGAGAGCGGCGGCGCGGTGGTGAGTTCCCCCGTGCACGGGGGCGCGTACGCCGTCCAGGGCACCCCCGCCGGTGACCGCACCGGAGAATGCGCGCAGACCCTGACCCTCGCCCCGAACACCGCCTACACCCTCAGCGGCTGGGTCCAGGGCAGCTACGCATACCTCGGAGTCCGGGGCGGCGCGAACGCCAGTACGTGGACCAGCTCGGCCGCCTGGACCAAGCTGACGGTGCCCTTCACCACCGGAGCCTCCGGCACGGTCACCGTCTACCTGCACGGCTGGTACGGCCAGGGCGCCGTCCTCGGCGACGACCTCGCCGTGAGCTGACCCCCCGACCCGCGCCCCCGTCCCCGCTCTGCCGACGGCGGGGACGGGGGCGCGCCTCATGCCGCGTGCCCGCCGTCCACCGAGAACTCGGCGCCCGTGACGTACGCGGCCCCGTCCCCGGCCAGGAACGCGACCATGTCCGCGACCTCCTCGGGGCGGCCGAACCGGCCGAGGGCGGTCAGCGCCGTCTGCGATGACGCGTAGGGGCCGTCCGCCGGGTTCAGGTCGGTGTCCACCGGGCCCGGGTGGACGATGTTCGCGGTGATGCCGCGCCCGCCGAGCTCGCGGGCGAGGGCCTTGGTGAGGCCGGTGAGCGCCGACTTGCTCATCGCGTACAGGGTTCCGCCGGGGCCCGGCACGCGCTGGGTCATGCAGGTGCCGATGGTGATGATCCGCCCTCCCGGTCCCATCCGCTCTGCCGCGGCCTGCGCGGTCAGGAACGCCCCGCGGACGTTGACCGCGAGGACCCGGTCGACCTGGGCCAGGGTGAGTTCCTCCAGCGGGCCGAGCACCCCGATGCCCGCGTTGTTGACGAGTACGTCGAGCCCGCCCAGGGCTCCGGCCGCCCAGTCGGCGGCGCCCGCCGCGTCGCCCGCGTCCCCCGCGTCCGCACGGGCCGCGACGGCCCGGCGGCCCAGGGCCCGGATCCCGTCGACCACCTTCCGCGCCGCCGCCTCGTCGGCGGTGTAGGTGATCGCCACATCGGCGCCCGCCGTGGCCAGGCGCAGCGCGGTGGCCGCGCCGATGCCCCGGCTGCCGCCCGTGACCAGAACCGTCTTGCCGTTCATCTGCCGCTCCTCGTAATTGGTTGCGGGTTCAATGAAAGGTGTTGCCGGTGTGGCGTGCTGGCGGTAATCCGACCTCGCGTTCGGCCTCCTCGCGGCCGTCGCGCGCACCCGTCCGGTCGCCGATCCTCCGGGTGCTGGATAGCCTCGCAGAGGTTCACACGAGGGGGGCACACCCGAGACGGGAGCCACCGTGAAGTCCATATCGCGCAGCCGTTGCGCCCGGAGCGTCGCCGCAGGCCTGCTGTCAGCCGCACTGCTGACGGGCGGAGCCGTGGACGCCTTCGCCGCCGCCAGTCCCAAGCCGCCGTCCTCACCGGCCGCGAGTCCCGCAGCCGACAAATCGATCACCGTCACGCCCAACCTGGTCGCGGTGAAGGTCGGTGACAAGGTGGTCTTCACCGGGCGGACCAAGGGGCTGAAGGTCGGCAGCAAGCTGGTGCTCCAGCACCTGAACAACGGCCAATGGACGACCCTGCATTCGAACGCCGCGGTCGAGAACGGCAGTAGCTACACCCTGACGGGCAAGCTCAACACCAAGGGCAAGGAACAGCTGCGGATCATGGGCGACGACGAGACGGTCTCGCCGACCGTCGTCGTGACCGTGAGCTGACCGCCCTCCTCCGCTCCCCGCGGCGGGCCCCCGATAGGCTCGGGCCCGCCGCGCGGGTCGGTACCGTCCCGCGGGGCCGGTGCGGCCCCCGGGGAGGAAAAACCCCCAGGACGGCCCCCCCCACCAACCCGAGCGGAGC
>NZ_JBEXKC010000113.1:0-18893 GCF_040609475.1 Streptomyces sp. NPDC004667
CGCGACCGCCGTCGCCTACCCGGCGGCGCTGGCCGTCCTGGTGTGGGCGACGCGCCCGGGCGGCTGGGGGCAGCCCGTGGCGGCGCTGGTCGCGGGGGTGGTGCTGCCGCCCGCGAACGCCTGCATGCGCTCGCTCTGGGCGCGGCTGCCGCTGCGGAAGGAGGAACGCGAGACGGCCTACCTCTGGGAGGCGCTGCTCACCGAGGTCCTGGTGATCGGCGCGCCGCTGATGCTGGCGGCGCTGATGCTGGTCGGCTCGGCGGGCCTGGCGCTGACGGCGGTCGCGGTGGTGGGAGGCCTGGGCACGCTCGGGCTCGCGTACACGCGTCTGCCGGACGGTACGGAAGGCGCCCCGGCGGCCGGTCCCGGAGGGGCCGGCCACCCGCTGGGTCCGCTGCGGGAGCCGGCCCTGCTGGCACTGGCCGGCGTCATGGCCGTCTCCGCGGTGCCCATCGGTCTGCTGACCCTGGCCATCCCGGCGTTCGTCGACCGGCACGGTGCTCCGGGCGGCGCGGGGCTGGTGTACGCCTGCTGGGGTGTCGGCAGCGCGCTGGGTGCCCTCTGGCTCGGCCGGTCCCCGTCCCGGGTGGCCCCCGGGGTGCGTCTGCCCCGCCTGCTGCTGGCCTACGCCCTCGGGACGGGGCTGACGCTGCTCGCCGGGTCCCAGCCGGGCCTGGCGCTGGCGCTGGCGGTGGGCAGCGTACCGATCGCGCTGGTCTCCGCCACCGAGATGACCTTGGTGAGCGGCATCGCCGACGAACGGTCCATGGCGGAGGCGTTCACCTGGGCGTCGCTGGCCACCGTCCTCGGTGACGCCCTGGGCCAGCAGGCCGGCGGGCTGCTGATGGACCCCTTCGGGCCGCGGGTGGTGTTCGCGGCGGCGACCGGGACCGCCCTGGCCGCGGCCGCACTGGCCCTCGCCTGCCGGGGGTTGCTGACACGACAGGCGGCGCCGGAGGCGGAGTGCGCGGCGTGACGGCCCGGCCCGGCCCGGCAGGCGGGGCCCCGTCGGCTCGTCGTGCGCCCCTTACCGATCGCGGCCGATCGCGGCCGATCGCCGATGGCATCCGATCCCTGATCGCAGCCCCTCCCTGATCGCAGCCCTTCCCTGATCACTGTCCTTCCCCCTTCCCCTCCGCTCCCCCGGTGCGGACAACACGAGGTGGTCCACCATGAACGCCGCCATCACCGAGCAGCGGACCGACCGGCCGTCCGGCCCGGCCCCCCTGTTCCGTCCTGTCACCCGGCAGGAGTTTCCCGGGGCCGTGCGGGAGTTCCTGGACTCCCCCCGGCTCCTGCCGGTGCCGGTCCCCACCGAGGACCGCCCGGATCTGGCGGAGAGCGTCGAACTGGCCCGCCGGCTGTACGGCGGCCTGCGGCAGCCGGACCCGCTGGACGTCGGGATCCTGCTCGGCGAAGCGCGACTGCCCGAGGGGTTCGCGGAGCTGACCCGCCCGCTCGCCCGGACGTGGGTGGCCGAGGAGGAGCTGGCCGACGTCGCGGCGTTCCGGGCCCGGCACGGTGGCTCGTTGCTGGTCGTCGGCCGGTACGACCGGCTCACCCTCACCCCCGTCCGGGCCCTGCTGATGGCGACGTACCGCGGCCCGCGGCACGGACTGACGCTGCTCAGCGGCCGGGACGACGCCTCGGTCGTCTGGAACGTGGCCAAGCAGTACGCGGAGCCGGCCCTCGACGTCGACGCGCTCGGCCTCTTCACGGACACCGACCGGCCTCCCCGGCTGCCCGGCGTCCAGGTCTTCGACGACCGCGACTTCGAGCGTTCGGACATCCAGGCGCAGATCCTGGGCACCCGGTGGAGGCGAGTGGCCTTCCAGGGACACGGCAAGGACGACAGCGTCAACCTCGGGGAGTTCACCATCTGCGGCCGGAGCGACCCGGCACCGGCCGTGCCCGGGCTGCTCGGCCCGCGCTGCGCCTACGGTCTGCCCTGCTACAAGCCGGAGGACAAGCTGGTCCCCCTCAACCGGGTGGAGGCCGTGGAGCTGGTGCTCAGCGCCTGCAACAGCGGCCCGCTCGCGGACCTCGCGCTGTACGACCCGAAGTACCAGCTGCTGCTGAACGCGCTCGACGGCCCGGCCCGTACCGTGGTCTCGGCCGTTTCGGTACACGACTCCGACCGGCCGGAGAACGTCGCCTGGATGCACGGAGCCCTGATCGGCGCGGACTCGGTCGACACCCTCAACGCCAGCCTGGCGGGCTCGCACCCCTACCCGGCGTTCATGCGCTTCGGACTGCCCGGGGCACCGGAGGACACACCGGCGCCCCCCGCTCCGGCGGACCACCGCCCCGACCCGCTCCTGCTCACCGTGGGCAGCAGGCTCACCGCCTACCTCGCCTCGGACCTGCTGCCGCACAACCACCCGCTGCGGCCCCGGCTGACCAAGCTGGCCCGCAAGGTCGACCTGTGGGTGGCGCGGCCCACCCATCTCGCCGACCAGTCGCCCGAGCAGATCGACGCCTCGCTCACCGCCGACCTCCAGTCGCTCGACCATGCGATCACCGAGCAGGTCGCGGCCGACCCCGAGACCGAGCTCATGAACTACCCGGCGCACTTCGGAGACCGCAGCAGCCTGGACCCCGAGGTCCGGGAGGTCACCTGCCACTGCGGCCGCCCCGCGCAGGAGTTCACCCGCAGGGGCCTGCTCCCGTACGTCCTGGACACCACCTGCGCCGTCTGCATGCGGTGCGGCGACGTCACCTTCCGGATCCCGGACGCGCCCACGCTGCTGGCCCACGCCGCGGACGAAGTCGGGCAGGGCGGGGTGCTGGAGGTTCGGGCCACGGTCACCGCGGCCCGGACCGGGCCGGTCCGGCTGGGCCTCTTCGTCCCGGGCTACCTGCGCGAGGACACCACCCTGGAGCCGGCCACCACCAGGCTCCGGCTCACCGGCGGGCGCGCCGAGGACGTCGCCTTCCGCGTGCGCTTCGCCCCCGGCACCGCCCCGCAGGCCTACTACTTCACGGTGTTCGCCGTGCAGGACCTCGCCGTCTCCACGGCCCGGCGCCACTTCGGCGTCGTTCCCCGGACCACCTGACCGACCCCCCGAACCCTCGTACCCCCACAGGGAGAAGAGCATGAAGAACCAGGACGTCGCCGAGCGGGGCACCGCGCCCCAGGACGCGCCGGCGATCGAACTGATCGAGCAGAACGGCGAAGTGACCCTCAGCATCGGCGGCGAGCAGGCCATGCAGGCCTGGGAGCGGGACCTGATGTGGGCCAGTGCCGACATGCTGTGCGAGTACGGCAAGGACTTCTACGAGGTCGGGCTGGGCCTCGGCCTGTCCGCGCTGCGCATCGCCGGGAACGCGGCGACCCGCAGCCACACGGTGCTGGAACTCTTCGACGAGGTCGAGGACCTGTTCAGGGCCCGGCACCCCCACGTACCCGACAACCTCACGGTCGAGCGGGGCGATTTCTTCGAGCGGATCTTCGAGCTGCCGTCGGAGAGCGTCGACGGAATGTTCTTCGACCCGGCCCTCGACATGGAGGTCTGGACGGACACCGGGCTGTGGGCCAGGACCATGCCGGAGGTCGTCCGGGTGCTGCGCCCTGGCGGCGTCTTCATCCCCTTCTTCAGCACCAGGCCGGAACTGCGCTGGCAGTACCTCCCGCACTTCCGCCGGATCCGGGTCGAGCGGCACCCCTTCGTCGCGTACGACACCACCGAGTACACACACGGCGGCACCACCGGCGACGCCTTCATCCAGTGCTTCCTCAAGGACTGACCCGACCCGTCCCCGCCCTCGGGCGCGCGTCGGCAGGCCCGCACCCGACACCACGCACCCGCGCCACTCCGGAGGTACCCCATGGCCATCACACTGCCCCTTGGCTCCCCTGACTCCGCCGGGTCCCCTGGCTCCCGCCCCGACCTGGGCATCCGCTCGGTCTTCCTCGCCGGCCCGTTCATCCAGCTCCTGGATCCCGGGACCGGCGAGATGCCGGCTGACGCCCGAGCCCCGTTCGACGTCCTGATCAAGCACTTCGAAGCGCAGGGGCTCGCCGTGCACAACGCCCACCGGCGTGAGGCGTGGGGGGCGGAACTGATGCGTCCGGAGCAGTGCACCAAGCTCGACCAGGACGAGATCCGCAAGGCCGACGTCTTCGTGGCCCTGCCGGGCCACCCCGCCTCCCCGGGCACCCACATCGAGATCGGCTGGGCCAGCGCCTTCGACAAGCCGATCGTGCTGCTGCTGGAACGCGACAGGGAGTACACCTTCCTGGTCCAGGGCCTGCACACGGTCGCGGCGGTGGAGTACGTGGTCCACACGGACATCGCCACCTGCCTGCCCGCCGTCGACCGGGCGGTGGACCTGGCCGTCCTGCGGCAGCGGGAGGGCAACGGCGGCCGGTGACCGGGAACCGGGCTCCGGCCGCCTCCGGAGCCCGGTCCCGGACCGGAGACGGATCACCGGCGCTCGCCACCGTCGGCCGTCTCGATCCGAGGAGAAGGCTCCACGGGTACAGCCGGTGGCGGTGCGGATGTCCTCGATGCCCGCCACCTCGGACGCGGCACCCCGGCGGCACCGCCGGGCAGTTACGAACCTGTTGCCGGAGCTGTGGGCTCCGCCACAGCGTTCGCTCCCACGGCCCTGCTGGAGTCGGGAGGTGGCCCTCTTCCTCCTGCTCCTCGTCCCGGCCGGTCTCGTCCTTCCGTTCGTCTTCGCGGGCCGGGCCGTCGGAGTTCTGTCCCGGGCCGGCGGGCCGCAGCGGGCCGGCGGCCACGCCTGGCTGCGCACCGCCGGCTTCGCCCAGGCGGCGATCGCGTCGGGCGTGTACGCCTGGGGCCTGCTGCACGTCACCGGCGCGGTCATGTCGGCGGAGGACGGCGGAACGAACTCGGTCCCCCTTCCGCCCTGCCGTACCGCGGGCTGGGAGCAGCGGGCGGAAGCGATCACCGGCTACCGGGTGGAGTACGTGCCCCTGCGCTTCGTGTGCGAGAGCGACGACCTCGGCGACCAGGCCGTCTCCGTCCCCGGCTACGTCAACCCCGTCTTCTTCTTCCTCGGCCTCGGAGCTGCCGTCTGCTTCACGGTCGCGGCCCTGGATTCGGGCAGCGGCCGCGACCAGGACGGCACCCGGACCCCGACGAAGTAGACCTTCCGGGGCCTGGCACCCCTCAGCCCGCCCCCGCCCGGGAACTCGCGGTCGGTTGCGCGGGGATGCGGCGTGGTTCGGGCGGGGATGCGGCGGCGGGACGGGACACTGGCGCCGTCGGCCTTCGGCGCCGTCCTCGTCGCGGCGCTGCCGGAAAGGTCCGATGGTCCCTCGCGAAGGCCCACTCTCCCCTGTCGGCCGACTGCCGTCGGGAGCACCGTGAGGGGGTCGGCCCAGTCGACGAACTTCTCGGTCCGCCGTACGAAGGAGCGGAGATGACGCAGTACCCGATCACCGAGCTCGACGCCCACTGGCGCGCCGCCAACTACCTGGCCGCCGGGCAGATCTACCTGATGGACAACCCGCTGCTGACCGAACCGCTGAGGCCCGAACACATCAAGCCACGGCTGCTCGGCCACTGGGGTACCTCCCCCGGCCTCAACCTCGTGTACACCCACCTCAACCGGGTGATCAAGGACCGCGGCCAGGAGGCCCTGTGCGTCTGGGGCCCGGGGCACGGCGGACCCGCCGTCCTGGCGAACTCCTGGCTGGAGGGCACGTACTCGGAGACGTACCCGGACATCGGCCGGGACGGCGAGGGGATGCGGAAGCTGTTCCGGCAGTTCTCCTTCCCCGGCGGGGTCCCCAGCCATGTGGCACCCGAGACCCCGGGCTCGATCCACGAGGGCGGCGAGCTCGGCTACTCGCTCGCGCACGCCTACGGGGCGGCCTTCGACAACCCCGGCCTGCTCGTCGCGTGCGTCATCGGTGACGGCGAGGCCGAGACGGGGCCGCTCGCGGCCTCCTGGCACTCGAACAAGTTCCTCGACCCGGTGCGCGACGGCTCGGTCCTGCCGATCCTCCACCTCAACGGCTACAAGATCGCCAACCCCACCGTCCTGTCCCGCATCCCCGAGGGCGAACTGGACGGGCTGCTGAGGGGCTACGGCCACGAGCCGCTCTACGTCACGGGCAGCGATCCCCACAGCGTGCACCGGACCATGGCCAGGGCGATGGACCGGGCCGTGGACCTCATCTCCGAGATCCGCAGCGAGGCCCGGACCGGCGGACGCGACTTCAGCCGCCGCCCGTGGCCCGTGATCGTCCTGCGGACCCCCAAGGGCTGGACCGGCCCGGCCGCGGTGGACGGCGACCCCGTCGAGGGAACGTGGCGGGCCCACCAGGTCCCGCTGGCCTCGGTACGGGAGAACCCCGAGCACCTGCGGATGCTGGAAGAGTGGCTGCGCTCGTACCGCCCCCGGGAACTCTTCGACTCCGAGGGCCGTCCCACGGAGCCGGTCCTGTCCTGTGTGCCGCCCGGTGACCTGCGGCTCGGCGCGACGGCGCACGCCAACGGCGGGCGGCTGCTGCGTCCGCTGCCGCTGCCGGAGCCCGATGCCCACGCGGTCGCGGTGGACAAGCCCGGCCGCTCGGTCCACGAGCCGACCCGGGTACTGGGTTCCCTGCTGGCCGAGGTGATGAGGGAGACCGAGGACAGGCGTGACTTCCGCGTCGTCGGCCCGGACGAGACCGCTTCCAACCGGCTCGACGACCTCTTCGGCATCACGGGCAAGGCCTGGCAGGAGGCGACCGAGCCCACCGACGCGCACCTGGCACGCGGCGGGCGGGTGATGGAGATCCTCTCCGAGCACACCTGCCAGGGCTGGCTGGAGGGGTACCTGCTGACCGGCCGGCACGGGCTCTTCTCCACCTACGAGGCCTTCGCACACATCGTCGACTCGATGGTCGCCCAGCACGTGAAGTGGCTGCGGACGGCGCGCGAGCTTCCGTGGCGGGCACCGATCGCGTCCCTCAACTACCTGCTGACCTCGCACGTCTGGCGCCAGGACCACAACGGTTTCTCCCACCAGGACCCGGGCTTCGTCGACCACGTCCTCAACAAGAGTCCGGAGGTCGTGCGCGCCTACTTCCCGCCCGACGCGAACACCCTCCTCGCGGTCGCCGACCACGTCCTGCGCAGCCGGGACCAGGTCAACGTGATCGTCGCGGGCAAGCAGCCCTCCTTCGACTGGCTGCCGATGGACCAGGCCCGTACCCATTGCGCCCGTGGCGCCGGCATCTGGGACTGGGCGGGGACGGACGACGGCACGCGCGAGCCCGACGTGGTGCTGGCCTGCGCGGGAGACGTCCCGACGCAGGAAGTGCTCGCCGCGGCGGCGCTGCTCCGCGAGCACCTGCCGTCGCTGGCCGTCCGGGTCGTGAACGTCGTCGACATCACGCGCCTGATGCCCCGGGAGGAACACCCGCACGGGATGACGGACGTCGAGTACGACTCCCTGTTCACCGCGGACACACCGGTGATCTTCGCCTACCACGGCTATCCGTGGCTGATCCACCGGCTCGCCTACCGCCGGGCCGGCCACCCCCACCTGCACGTTCGCGGCTACAAGGAGTCGGGCACCACCACCACGCCCTTCGACATGGTGGTGCGCAACGACCTCGACCGGTACCGGCTCGTCATGGACGTCATCGACCGCGTTCCCGGCCTGGCGGAACGCGCCGCGGCCCTGCGCCAGACCATGGCCGACCAGCGGATCCGCCACCACGACTGGATCCGCGCCCACGGAAGTGACCTCCCGGAGGTCGTGGACTGGTCCTGGCCGTACTGACGACGGCCCCGCGCGCGAACGTCCGGGGCCGGCCCCTATCGGCCGGTCCGGCCGGGGCGGTGCCTGCGCAGCGTCGCCAGCCGTCGTTCGTACTCCTCGTCGTCGACCTCGCCGAGAGCGAATCGTTCGGCGAGGAGCTGCTCTGCGGAGGGTGCCGCCGGGTCATCCTGGCGGCCCACGGAACCGCGCCCGGCCGTGTGCACGACGAGAAGCACGACCGCGACGATCAGCAGTATCAGGAAGACCGAGCTGAGGGACATGGCGAACCAGCCCCACCCACTCATGCCGTGACCGTTCCAGTACATGGGTTCACCCGCTTCCGGTGCGGGCACCCATCGCCGAAGTCCGGCGGTGGGATCCCGCTGGGACCAGCCTCCTTCCCCATGGTGCCTCCGGGCATGAGCCGGACGGGGCGGGGCTCCGGACCGGTCGGCCCTCGCGGTTCCGCGGGCCGCCCGACAGACTGGGAAAGGACACGAAGGGAGGCCACCATGCGCACACGTCCCCCTACCCAGGTCACCGCCCTGCCCCCGGAATTCCGTGCCCGCCTCATGGAGCACGCCCAGGAGGTCGGCTTCGCCGAGGGCACCCGTCTGTTCAACGAGGGTGGCGTGGCCGACCGGTTCTGGATCATGAAGTCCGGTGTGGTCACGCTGGATCTGCACGTCCCCGGTCGGCAGGCCGCGGTCGTGGAGAGCCTCGGCTCCGGCGAGCTGGTCGGCTGGTCGTGGATGGTCAGGCCGCACCAGTGGCATCTGGGCGCCGAGGCCATGACGCCCGTACGCGCCTACCAGTTCGACGCGGCCGAAGTGCGCACGCTGATGGACGCCGACCCCGCCCTGGGCTCCGCCGTCGGCGCCTGGGTGACCCAGGTCCTGGCCCATCGACTGCAGGCCGCACGGATACGCCTGCTCGACCTGTACGCCCCCCACGGCAGCGGAAGCACCGTCTGAGGCCGGTCGGAAGCACCTGTCACGCGGTGGGAACGGTGACGACCGGGCAGCGTGCCCGGTGCAGGAGGCCGTGGACGACGGAACCGAGGTGCATGCCGCTGTACCCACCACGACCCCGGCGGCCCACGACCACGGCCAAGGCGTGCTCGGCGGCCTTCGCCAGTTCCTCCACGGGGTGCCCGACGGGAATCTCGTGCCGGACGGTGACGTCCGGGTACCTCGCCGACCAGCCGGCGGTCGTCTCGGCCAGCAGCCGTCGCTGGGCCCGTCGCGCCACCTCCTCGTCCAGCTCCGTGAAGACCGGGGGCTGGAACACCGAGAGGGCCCGCAGCCGCGCGCCTCGGAGGTCGGCCTCCTCGTATGCGAAGGCGAGGGCGGCCTCGGAGGATTCGCTCCCGTCGATCCCCACGACCACGTAGGGGGGCTGTTGGCTGACGTGCTCGGCATCACCGACCACCGCCACCGGGCAGCCGGCCTGCGCCACCACGGGTACGACGAGGGATCCGGCGCTGAAGACCTCGGCCGCCCGGCCCAGGTGACGTGAACCGAGCACGACCATGCGCGCTCCCCGCGACAGCCCGCCGATGACGGCCGCCGGAGGACCTTCCAGGACGTCGCCGGCCACCTCGATTTCCGGACGGCGGCCCCGCCCCCAGTCCAGGGCCTCGTGCAGTGCTCGGGCTCCGGCCTGGCGCAGGGCCGTCCGGTGGGGTGTGTCATCGACGTGACGGGTGCCGTGCCGGGCCGGCACGGCAACGACCAGGTGCAGGCCGAGCCCGCGCCGGTGGGCCTCGTCGGCCGCCCACGCCAGGGCAAGACGCCAGTCCCCGGCCGGGTCGATGCCGACGACGAGTTCGCGGCCTTCGGCCGTGCTGCCGCTCATGAGTCGCTCCACATCTCTCGACCGTGCCGGGGAAGCAGGAGGACGGGGCAGTGGGCATGGTGCACCAGAGTGTGGGTGACCCGTCCGAGGCTCGGACCCATGGATCCGGGCGCGCGACGGCCTCCCATGACCAGCAGGTCCGCGTGATGCGACGCCTCGACCAGGACCCCGGCCACCGACATGGTCTTGTCCGCGTCCGCTTCGACGGTGAGGTCGGGGTATTCGTCCCGGATCTGCTCCGTGACGGCCTTCAGCTTCTCGACGTGCTCGCCCGCGAGGTCCTCCAGGTTGTCGACCATGGTCAGGACGTTCCCGACGGACTGCAGCATGTTCCATACGTGGAGCAGCCGCAGCTCCGCCCTGCGCAGCTCCGCCTCACGTGCGGCGTACCGGGCGCACGGGAGGTCGTGCTCGTCCCGGACGGCCACGACGACGACTCCGCCCTCGGTTCCGCTGTCGGCTCCCCTGACCACGACCAGCGGGGTCTTGGCACCCGCCGCGGTCTTGAGGGCCACCGAGCCGAGCGTGAGGGGGCCGAAGCCGCCCCGGCCCCGGTCGCCCACCACGATGGTGCCGTGCAGCCCGGCGGCCCTGTGGAGGCTCGTCACCGGATCGCTTCGGCTGAGTTCCGTGGTGACGCGCAGGCCCGGGCGTTCGGCCGCGACCGCCTCGGCGGTTTCCCGGAGGAGGCCGCCACCGGCCTCATGGACCCGTTCGATCGCGTAGGCCGACAGGTGCAGGGCCTTTCCGTCGGTGTCGGTCCCGTGGACGATGTGCAGCGGGCGGTCGCGGCGTGCGGCCTCAGCGGCGGCCCACCGCACCGCCGCGCGCGCGGGGTCGGACCCGTCGACACCCACGATGACCGAGCTGATGTCCGGATCTCGGACGGTCCCTTCCATCGTTCCTCCTCGCCGAGCCGGTGAGCGCAGCCACCACGCCGGAACCGGGCTTCCCTGGCCCGAAGGGCCGCTCAGGTCCACGTTCGGGGCCAAAGGTCCCCGTCGTGCTCCTCCCGCCCGCGTCCGTCGGCCGGAGGTGACCCGAACGGTCCCCCGCGAAGGACCGTTCGGCCCTCGTCGCCGCCGGCGGACGTAGTGGAACATTGACCACGGATCCTCGGGGAGCGGGCCACTGGGGGTGCCGCGAGACTGACTGTGCCGGCATGAGGAGGGCACCATGGGGCACCGCAGCGTCGCGGACATGATGACGCCCACCGCCGTCACCGTGCAGCGTGGTACGGCGTTCAAGGAAGTGGCTCGTCTGCTGTACGAATTCGGTATCACGGCCGTGCCCGTCGTGGATGACGCCGGGCGTGCCGTGGGGGTCGTCTCCGAAGCCGACCTGCTCGGGGGCCTCGGCGCCGGCAACGGTGCGGATACGGCAGCCGACCTGATGAGCAGCCCGGCCGTCACCGCCCGGCCGGAGTGGAGCGTGGTCCGGGCGGCCCGGCTGATGCGCGAGCGCCGGATCAAGCGTCTTCCCGTCGTGGACGGCGAGGGCCGGGTCGTAGGCGTACTCAGCCGGAGCGACCTGCTCCAGCTCTTCCTCCGCCGCGACCGCGCCATTCAGGAGGAGATCCTGGAGGACGTCCTCACCCGGACCCTGCGGCTGCGCCCGTCCGCTCTGACCGTCGATGTCGCCGACGGCGTCGTGACCCTGAGCGGCACCGTGGCCCGGTCGAGCCTCGTCCCGATCGTCCTGCGGCTGTGCCAGAGCGTCGACGGAGTGGTGGACGTGGTCAATCGGCTCACGTTCGAACGGGACGACATGTCGGTCGACGTGCGCGACACCACGGGACGGTAGGAGTAGACCGTGAGACACCGAGAAGTAGGCGAGCTGATGACCCGCGAGGTCGTGACGGTACCGGGTGACGCGCGGTTCAAGGACATCGTCCGCACCCTCACCGAGCACCGGGTGTCGGCCGTCGCCGTCGTCGACAGCGCGGGACGTCCCCTCGGAGTGGTGTCGGAGGGAGACCTCCTGCCGAAGTCGGCCGACCAGGGGGACTTCCTGCGCTCCCTGCCCGCGCCCGAGGCCTTGGAGCGCGAGAAGGCGGAGGCCACACGGGCCGAGGAGCTCATGTCGGCTCCCGCCGTGTGTGCCGGGCCGGCCTGGACCGTCGCCGAAGCGGCCCGCCTCATGGAGGCACAGGGCGTCAAGCGGCTGCTGGTCGTCGACGCGGCGGACAAGCTGGTGGGCATCGTCAGCCGACGTGATCTGCTGAAGGTGTTCCTGCGCGACGACGACAGCATCCGCCACGAGATCACCGGCGACGTCCTGGACCGCACCCTGCGCCAGGACCCCGGCACCGTCACCGTCGAGGTGACCGACGGCCGGGTCGAACTGCACGGATCGGTGCAGTTCAAGAGCCTGATCCCGGTGATCGAAAGGCTCTGCCGCACCGTCGACGGAGTCGTCGGGGTGACACAGCACCTCGCGTACGCGGTCGACGACGGCGCGCCCGCCCACTGAAGCACGGCTCCCCCGCCGCCGAGCACGGCCCGCCTTCCGGCCACACCCATGAGGACGCCATGGATCACCGCATCACCGTCGGCCTCGACGGGTCTCCCGAAGGCGGGGCCGCCGCCCGTTGGGCGGCGCGCGAGGCCGTGCTGCGCGGCGCGGAGCTGCGCCTCTTCCACGCCGAGGAGTCGTCGGTGCCGGTAGGTGCTCCCGCGGCGGCTTCCGAGGTACGGCGCGGATGGGCCGAGGCCCTCCTTGAGGACGCGGCCGAGGCCCTGCACCACGTCCATCCGGAGCTGCGCATCACGACGCAGTCGCACGAGGGCCCGCCCGCGGCCTCGCTGGCCACCGCCGCGGCCACCGCCGACCTGCTGGTTCTGGGATCCCGCGGGCTCGGCACCCTGTCCGGCTTCGTCCTCGGCTCCGTCGCCATGGCCGTTCTGCACTCCACCGAGCGGCCCGTCGTGCTCGTACGCGGCGGGGAGGACGGACTCCCTCACCCGGCCGGCGAGCACACCCGCCGCGACGTGGTCGTCGGCGTCGACATCGGCCGGCCGTGCGACGCCGTGCTCGCCTTCGCCTTCGAGGAAGCCGCACGCCGGTCCTGCCGCCTGCACGTCCTGCACGCCTGGCCGCCCCCGGTGATGGTCGGGTACGGAGCGGCCTACGATCCCCGCGTCCATGCGCAGATCAACGAGAACATGACGGCCGACCTGGCCGAAGTCCTCGGACCCTGGCAGGACCGGTTCCCCGCCGTGGACACGACCGCCCTGACCCCCATGGGACACGCCGCGCAGAAGCTCGTCGATTGCGGTGCCGGGGCCGGCCTGATCGTCGTCGGCCGCCGCATCCGCCGCTCGTCGTTCGGCGCCCGCATCGGCTCGACCACACACGCCGTGATCCACCACGCCGTCCCGCCGGTGGCCGTCATCGCCCACGACTGAGCCGGGTGGCCCGCCTCCGGGTCAGCGGTGGGCCCGGTCCGGTGGTGTGCCGATACGGCGGGGCCTCAGTCGTCACCTGCCTCCCGGCCCGGGCGGAGTCGGCCGGACCAGCCCGGTTCGACGCGTTCCCAGTCCCGCTCCCACTCGGTGAGGTTGCGCGCTTCCACGCTGCGCAGGCGCAGGGAGACGACTCCTGCGGCCGCGAGCGTGATCAGGCCCGCGCTGCCCGCTCCGGCCGCGACGGCGTCCGACAGCAGTTCGGTCTCGCCTCGGGGAACGGAGGCCATCGCGCCGGTGTCGTCGACCCACAGCGGGACGGTGTGCCCCACGGGTGTTCCCGCGGGGACGGGCAGAGTGGCCGTGTGCGGGGAGGCGGGGGGATACCACCACTGCACCCGGGCCACCGTGGTGGCGTCGTTGACCCCGGTCGGGAGGTGCCGCGTCACTTCGCCGACGGTGGTCGCCTTCACCTGGTGACGCTGCCGCGCCTGCTCCGCGGCCGCGCGGAGCCCGTTCTCCATGGATGTGAGTCCCACTTGGACGCCACAGGCCACGGCGAGAAGGCACGACAGGGCGAAGACGAGGAGCCAGCGGCCGCGGGTACGGTCCGTCGCCCGCCGGAGCGGGTTGGTCTGCGCATGATGCCAGTGCTGTCGACCGGGGGGGCCGTCCCGCGAACCTCCGCGTCCTGGTCCGGACGAGCTTCGGTGGAACATGCCGCACCTCCTCGCTGCGACGGTGCCGATCCGCTCAGTGCGCGGCGCCGAGTCCGGCGCCGGAGCGATGGGCCCGGCTCCGGCCGCCGGGGCTCCCGATGGTGCTTCTCCTCCTTGCTCTCAGTGTGCTCCGCATGGAAGGTGCCCCGCCTCCGCTCCGTCCAGGTGCCCGGTATCGGGCAGGGCCGGCGGGGGTCGGCTCGAAGGCACACGGAACCGAGGACCCGTCGGTGTCGAGGGCGGCGGCCCGGACCGGCTTCATCGACGGGCCACGCGACGGCCGGTGATCCGGACGGGGGTGACCGACATCCAGTGGGTGCGGTGGCCCCCCGCCCACGGCAGGGAGCGCGCGAGGGCGTCGAGGCGCCGAAGGGCTTCTCCGTCGGTGACGCCGACGACGTCGCCGACGGCCATGACGCTCCAGCCCTGCTTCATCGCGTCGTCGATGTGGTCGACCTCGAAGGCCACCTCGGTGCCGGTGGCACGGGCGAGCAGCGCTTCGTCCGAGGTCCGGAAGGCTATGTCGGGCCCGGCGACGACGTAGTTGACCGGGAAGATCGCGGGGCCTTCCGTGGTGAAGATCGCGACGCGGCCTATGCCGTGCGTCGACAGCAGCCGGCGGCATTCCGTCTCGCCGAGCGTCACGAGGTCGGAGTCCAGCCAGGCGGTTCCCCGGCCGGGCGGTTGGTCGGTGGTGGCTCCGGTCAGTTCGGCGACGGTGGTCTCCAGGCCGTCGGCGAGACGTACGAGCGATCCGGCGCTGGGGTTGGCGGCCCGTTCTTCCAGGTAGGCGATGTACGAGGCGTCCGTACCGCATCGGTCGCCCACCTCCTCGCGGGTGAGACCGAGTTCCGTGCGGCGGGCGGCGATGCGTCGGCCCAGGTCCGTGTGGCCGACGTCCCGAGTGGGCTCGGGTGCGGTGCTGGGCATGATGGTCACTTCCCCGGGGTCTGCGCGGTGAGGGTGTCGTGCTGCGGGCCGCCCAGCGCCACCTTGAGGGCGCCCGTCCCGGCCGCGCGCGAGAAGACGTCGTACGCCTCTTCCATCTGCCCGAGCTCGAAGCGGTGGGTGATCAGGGAGGCTGCGGGGAGCCGTCCGGCGGCCATCATCTTCAGCAGCATCGGTGTCGAGTAGGTGTCGACGAGCCCGGTGGTGAGGGTGACGTCCTTGATCCACAGGTCTTCGAGGTGGAGGGTGGCCGGTTTGCCGTGGACGCCGATGTTGGCGACGTGGCCGCCGGGCCGGACCATCCGCGTGCACATCTCGAAGGCTTCCGGGACGCCGACCGCCTCCATGACGACGTCGGCGCCGAGCCCGTCGGTCAGGTCTTCGACCAGCCGCTCGGGCTCCTCGTCCGCGCGCGCCGTCGCGTCCGCACCGAGGGAGCGGGCTGCGGCCAGCCGGGGTTCGGCGAGGTCGACGGCGATGATCCGGCCGGGGCTGTAGAGGCGCGCGGTGGTGACGGCCGCCAGGCCGATGGGGCCGGCGCCGACCACGACGACCGTGTCGCCGGGCCGGACCCTGCCGTTGAGGACACCCACCTCGTAGGCGGTGGGGAAGATGTCGGCGAGCAGTACGGCGTCGTAGCTGTCGACGGCGCTGGGCAGCGGGTGCGCGGACAGGTCCGCGAAGGGCACGCGGACGTATTCGGCCTGGGTGCCGTCGATGGTGTGGCCCAGGACCCAGCCGCCGCCTCCGCTGCACTGGCCGTAACGGCCTTCGCGGCAGAACCGGCAGCGGCCGCACGAGGAGATGCAGGAGATCAGCACCCGATCGCCCGGCCGGACACTGCGGACGTCGCCGCCGGTCTCGACGACGGTGCCGACCGCTTCGTGGCCCAGGATGCGGCCCGGCGTCACCTCGGGCACATCGCCCTTGATGATGTGCAGGTCGGTGCCGCAGATGGTGACCGCGTCGACGCGGACGACCGCGTCGGCGGCGTCCTTGATGCTCGGGTCCGCAGCGTCCTGCCAGGAGGTCTGCCCCGGACCGTGGAAGACGAGTGCCTTCATGGGGTCGCCCTCGCTTTCCTCTCTCGTCAGGTGTCGGTCACCGCCAGCCTGACCCCGTGAGGGCCGTCCCGCATGGGCCGGACGGCCCCACGGCGGGGCCGGTCGGGCCCGGCGTCATGGCCCTCGCGGCCCTCCCCGGCTCCCGGCCACGGAGTCAGCCTGAGGAGTGAGGGGCCGAGGCACACCCCGGCCACCGTGCGGACTCGCGCTCCTGCGCCCGACACGTTCGCCACCTGCGGCAGCGGCCGGCCGCTTGCCCACGCCCGGTGAGGATCCCACCATGACCGCCACCCCGTACACCGTCAGCGACGTCATGACCAGGCAGGTCATCGCCTTCACTCCCGACGCCGGGTTCAAGGAGATCGCCGCCTCGATGGAACGGTGGAAGGTGAGTGCCGCCCCCGTGATCGAAGGCGAAGGCCGTGTCGTCGGCGTGGTTTCGGAGGCCGACCTGCTCCCGAAGGAGGAGTTCCGCGACCGCCGTCCCGGCATGATCGAGCAGATGCGCCGCCTGGGCGACACCGCGAAGGCCGGGTCCGTTCGGGCCGGTGAACTGATGACGACCCCGGCGGTCACCATCCGCCCGGACGCCACCCTTCGGCAGGCGGCTCGCCTCATGGCCGAGCGCCACGTCAAACGGCTTCCGGTGGTCGACGCCGACGGCACCCTGAAGGGCATCGTCAGCCGCGCCGACCTCCTCAAGGTCTTCCTGCGCCCCGACGAGGAACTCGCCGAGGACGTCCGGCGCGACGTGGTGCGCCTCCTGTTCCCGGTCTCCCACACCCGCGTCGAGGTCGCGGTCACGCAGGGTGTCGTGACCCTGACCGGGCAGGTGCGGGACGGGCAGTTGATCCCCGTCGCGGCACGGCTCGCCCAGGCCGTCGAAGGCGTCGTCGACGTGCGCTGCCGACTCGGCACCGTGGCCTCCGCCCGAGTCCCGATGCCGGGCGCGGGAGAGGAGACAACGCGAGAACGCCGGGCCGGCCGTAGCGTGGAAGAGGCAAAGGACACTCCGCGGTGAGGGGCGATGCGCAATGACCTGGGCTTCGTGGACGACGACAGGGGTCTTCGCCGGACGGGGCGGTGTGCTCACGGAGGAGGCGGGGGTTCTCAGTGGGGACCTGACCGTGCACACCACCTGGTCGGGCCGGGAGGCCAACGTGGCGGTGCAGTACAGCGGCGGTTCGGACTGGTTCACGGTCACCGGCAGTCCGGTGCACTGCTCGTCCGAGGAGGCCAGCCGCCATCTGCACCAAGAGGTGGTCGACGCCGTACGCGGCGACGCGGCCGCCACCGTCCCCCACACGATGGCCACGGACGCCGTCCACAGTGGGGAGGAATCGGGGTAGCCGCACGCCCATGTGGCACCAGGGTCCTCCCCGTTCACTTCCGCCTCTCGAACCCCGCCAGCAGTGCGCGGGGGTCGAAGGTCACGCGGATCCGGGTGATCTTCCCGTCCTCGACGTGCATCCAGTTCGCCGTCGGTGTGGGCGGCGCGACGCTGGTGTGCAGGTCGAACCAGGTGATCGCTTCATCGCCTTCCGCGACCCGCGTCTTCACGTCGATCTTCTCCAGCACCTGGCCGAGCCCCTTCAGCCCGGCGAGCGCCTCCTCCACCCCCGACGCCGTTCCCAGGGCTCCGACGAAGTCGACGTCTTCGGCCAGCAACCCCCGCAATGCCTCGAAGTCGCCCGCCTCCCAGGCGGTGAAGTAGGTCTCGGCAAGCTCTCGCGCAGTCTTCGTCGTCGTCATGCCTCCATCCTCCAGCCGCCTCTTCCATCCGTCCAACAGATGGATCCGATGGCATCTATCATCACTGCATATGGAACTCCACCAGCTGCGCTACTTCGCCGCGGTCATGGACGAGGGCACGTTCACCGCCGCCGCCCATCGTCTGCACGTCAGCCAGTCCGGCATCAGCACCCAGGTCGCCAAACTGGAGTCGGAGCTGGGCCAGCAGCTGCTCGACCGCTCCGGCCGCCGGATCCGCCTCACCCCGGCCGGTGAGGCCGTCCTCCCCCTCGCGAGGAACGCCCTCGCCATCCTGGAGGCCATCCAGCACACCGCCGCCGAATTCGCCGATGCCGTCCGCGGACGGGCCCGTCTCGGCATGATCATGGGCTGCTCGATCCCGGCCTTCCTCGACACCGTCGCCGACCTCGGCCGCACGCACCCCGGCATCGAGCTCAGCCTTCACGAGGGCCACTCCGACGACCTCCAGGCCCAGGTCCTCTCCGGCTCTCTCGACCTGGCCCTGATCGGCTACGCCGGCGAGGTCGGCCCGGGCCTGGACGTGAGCGTCGTCATCGACGAACCGATCACCGCCGTCGTCCCGGCCGGGCACCCCCTCGACCGGACGGACCTGCGCCTCGCCGACCTCCAGGTTGAGAAGGTCCTCTGCCTCTCCCCGGGCACCGGCATCCGCGCGGCCTACGAGGACTCCTGCCGCAGGATCGGCCTCGACCCACGCGTGGACATCGACGCCAGCTCCCCGGCCGCCCTCCTGCGCCTCGCCGAGCGCGGTGCCGGCGCCGCCGTCCTCAGCGCGTCCTCCGCGCAGGGCACGGACCTGCGGACCGTCCCGCTCACCGACGCCCCCACGCACGCCCGGCTCGGCCTCATCACCCGCCGAGGCCGGCACTCCCCGGCCGTGCAGCTCCTGCTGACCAGGCTCCTCGCCGCACTGCGGCCACGGCACCAGGGTCTGCGCCCGGTCGCCGGCCTTGTGCGGAGTGTCCGGACGTCCTAGCCTCCTGGGGTTGTTGCTCGTCCATCCGGGACAACCGAAGGCCCCGCGCCCGAAACCCGCTCATCGGGAATCGGAGCCCTCGTGACCAGTTGTGACATGCCCGTACTCTCGGCCCGTTTACCGGGTGATCTCCGACCCTGGCGGCAGCGGTGAGCGCGCCGGCCCGTCCATCGGACGGCATCGTCGGGCCGTTGCGGTCCGCGCTGGGGGCGGCCGTGCGCGCACCCGGAACCGCGGGGTACCAGGACGCCCTGGCCCGCGTCTTCTTTCCCGAGGCCGCCCGTCGACGGCCCGCGTGCGTCGTGGCGCCCCGCACGGCCGAGGAGGTGGCGACCGTCATGAGGGTCGCCACGGAGGCGGGAGCCCGGGTGACGGTGCGCGGCGGGGGGCTCAGCTCGAACTGTGTCGCCGACGGGGCCGTCATGCT
>NZ_JBEXKC010000114.1:0-18700 GCF_040609475.1 Streptomyces sp. NPDC004667
GGGTACCGCCCGTGCCGGGCCGGGGGTCGAAGGTGGCGGCGTACCCGGCCACCGTTCCGTAGCCGGTGGCGCCGCGTTCGCGGGCGGCGGCGGCGTCCTCCAGGATCAGCAGGGCGCCGCCCTCACCGACCACGTGCCCGTCGGCGTCGGCGGAGAAGGGCAGGTAGGCCCGGCGCGGGTCCTCGCGGGTGCTGAGTTCGCCGCCGGCGAGGTGGGCGGCCCAGCCCCAGGGGCAGAGCGAGGAGTCCATGCCGCCGGTGACGAGGAGCCGGGTGCCCTTGCGGAGCTGGCGTCGGGCCTGGGCCACCGCGTCGAGGCCGCCGGCCTGCTCGCTGACCAGGACGCTGTTGGGGCCGCGCAGGCCGTTCCTGATGGAGATCTGGCCGCTGTTGACGGCGTAGAACCAGGCGAAGGACTGGTAGGCGCTGACGTACTGGCTGCCCTTGCTCCACAGCGCCTGGAGCTCGCGCTGGCCGAACTCGTAGCCGCCCGCGGAGCTGGCGGTGATGACGCCCGCCGCGTAGTCGGGCAGGGCGGCCGGGTCCACGCCGGCGTCGGCGAGGGCCTCGTCGGCCGCGGTGAGCGCGAGCCGGGTCACGTGGTCGGTCTGCGGCAGGAGCCGGCCGGGGAGGTGGTCGGCGGCGTCGAAGTCGCGGACCTCGCCCGCCAGCCTGGCCGGGTACCGGTCGGGCTCGAAGCGGGTGAGCGGGCGGATGCCGCTCTCGCCGCGCAGCACCGCGGCCCACCAGGCCTCGGTGCCCAGCCCGTTGGGGGCGGTGACGCCGATACCGGTGACGACGGGCGCGGCCGGCCCGGTCCCGGGACCGGCGGCGGGGGCGGTGGTGGTCCCGGGGGCGGTGGCGGTGTCCGTGGTCATGCGGCATCTCCCAGGCGCGGGCGGGTCAGGATCATGGCGCTCTGGAAGCCGCCGAAGCCGCTGCCGACGCTCAGCACCGTGTCGGTGCGGTGCTCCCGGGCGGTCAGCGGGACGTAGTCCAGGTCGCACAGGGGGTCCGGGGTGCGCAGGTTGGCGGTCGGGGGGACCGTGTGGTGCGCGATGGCCAGGGCGCTGGCGGCCACCTCCAGGGAGCCGATCGCGCCGAGCGAGTGGCCGATCATCGACTTGATGGAGCTGACCGGGACCGTGTGGGCGTGCTCGCCGAGGCTGCGCTTGAAGGCGGCCGTCTCGTGGCGGTCGTTCTGCTTGGTGCCCGAGCCGTGCGCGTTGACGTAGTCGACGGCGGTGGGGTCGAGGCGGGCCTCGTCGAGGGCGACGGTGATCGCCTCGGCCATCTCGACGCCTTCGGAGCGCAGCCCGGTCATGTGGTAGGCGTTGCCGCGGCTGGCGAAACCGGCGATCTCCGCGTAGACGGTCGCGCCGCGCCGGCGGGCGCTCTCCAGCTCCTCCAGGACCAGGACGGCCGAGCCCTCGCCGAGGACGAACCCGTTGCGGGTGGCGTCGAAGGGGCGGGAGGCGCTCTCCGGGTCGTCGTTGTTCGGGGAGGTGGCCTTGATGGCGTCGAAGCAGGCGACGGTGATGGGGGAGACGGGGGCCTCGGTGGCCCCGGTGACCATCACGTCGGCGCTGCCCTCGCGGATCAGCTCGACGGCGTGCCCGATGGAGTCCAGCCCCGAGGTGCAGCCGGTGGAGACGAGGGCGACGGGCCCCTGTGCCGACACCCGCCAGGCCACCTCGGCCGCGAGCGAGCTGGGCACGAAGTAGTCGAACAGGTGCGGGACGGCGAGGGTGTGGTCGACCTGCCAGGTGGATCCGCCCCGGCTGACGGCGTCGTACTCGGTGTCCAGGCCGGTGGTGCAGCCGACGGCGCTGCCCAGGGAGACCCCGGTACGGGCCGGGTCCAGCGCCGAGGTGTCCAGGCCGCTGTCGAGGAGGGCCTCGTCGGCGGCGACGAGGGCGAACTGCGCGGCCCGGTCCAGGCGCGCGGCCTCCTCGGGGGTGAACCCGTGGGCGAGCGGGTCGAAGTCGACCTCGGCCGCGATCCGGGAGCGGTACCCGGTGGCGTCGAAGAGGCTGATGGCGCGGGTGGCGGTGCGCCCGGAGGTGAGCCGGGCCCAGAACTGCCCGGTGCCCACTCCCCCGGGCGCGACGACGCCGATCCCGGTGATGACGACGCGGCGGCTCATGGGGTGTCCTTCACGGTGAGTCCTTCTTCGGTGCGGTGCCGGGCCCGCACCGACGCGCGCAGGGCGTCGGTGACGGTGCGTACGTCGGCGTCGGTCAGACCCGGGTGCAGGGGCAGGCGCACGGTGCGGTCGACCGCCCAGTCGCAGGAGGGGAGCGTGGCCGGCGCCTCCTCGGGGTCCTCGGCCGGGAACCGGTGCAGGGGGGCGTGGTGGGAGGTGGTGTAGATCTCCTCGGCGAGGAGGTCGGCGACGACCCCGGCGCGGATGGCCGGGTCCATCTGCACCCAGTAGAGGCACTCGGTGGACCGGTGGCCCTCGGGCAGCGGCGGCGGCGTGAGCAGCCCCTCGGTCCCTTCGAGCAGCCGGTCGTACCGGCCCGCGATCTCCTTGCGCCGTTCGATCATCTCCGGGAGCCGGCGCAGCTGTACGGAGCCGATGGCGGCGGTCAGGTCGTTGCCGAGGATGCCGCGGCCGTATTCGGGCAGGTCCGGTTCGCCCGGCCCGCCGGGCGGCGTGCCGTGGCCGAAGCCGCTGGCGCGGACCAGGCCGTGGCGGGCGAGGTGGCGGGTGCGGGCGGCCCGCTCGGGGTCCTTGGCGTAGACCATGCCCCCGTCGCCGGTGACCAGGACCCGGCCCGCGTCGAAGCTCCAGACGGCGAGGTCGCCGAAGGTGCCGGCGGGACGGTCGCCGACCCGGGAGGCCAGGGAGCAGGAGCCGTCCTCGATGAGGACGACGCCGAGTTCGCGGCAGCGGGCGGCGATCCGTACGACGTCGCCGGCCCGGCCTCCGTAGTGCAGCAGCAGCACCGCCCGGGTGCGGTCGCCGAGGTGGACCTCGATGTCCTCCAGGGAGGGGTTGAGGCCGCGCCGGTCCACGTCGCAGAAGACCGGCCGGCCGCCGCGCGCGGCGATGGCCTCGGCGGTGGCGGGGACGCCGATCGAGGGCAGGACGACCTCGTCGCCGGGGCGCAGGCCGAGGGTCTCCATGGCCAGGTGCAGTGCGGTGGCGCCCGAGCTGGTGAACACGGTGTGGCCCGTGGGGACGCCCAGGTGGGCGGCGAAGGCCGCCTCGAAGGCCTCGGTGCGTCGTCCGTTGCCCAGCCGCCGGTCCTCGAACACCCCGGCGACCGCGTCGAGTTCCTCAGCTCCGACCTGCGGCTGGAAGAGATTGATCATGGTCGCCTCTCGCGTGCGGTGTCGCGTCGAGCTTGTGGACACCCGCTCGACCGCTGATGGAGAGCCGGTGGTCCGGCGGCCGTGCGCGGGGCGCCCGGGGCGCGGGAGCGGGTCCGGCCGGGGCCGGTGCGCGCCGGGTACCAGGGCCCTTCGAGCCCCCCTCCACCGCCGTACCGGAGTCTCCGCGTGCGCCACCCGTCGATTTCGCCGAGGAGTTCTCATGCCGGACCAGACCAAGCGTGTTGCCGTCGTCACCGGGGCGACCAGCGGGATCGGGCTGGAGGTGGCCCGTACGCTCGCCGCGTCGGGACACCGGGTCTTCATCGGTGCCCGGGACGCGCAGAACGTCGAGCGGACCGTGAAGGAGCTCACCGCCGAGGGCCTGGAGGTGGACGGCGCGAGCGTCGACGTCCGCAGCGGCGAGGGCGTCCGGGCGTGGATCGAGGCGGCCGTGGCCCGTTTCGGCACCCTCGACGTCGTCGTCAACAACGCCGGACGCTCGGGCGGCGGGGTCACCGCCGACCTCGCGGACGAGCTGTGGGACGACGTCATCGAGACCAACCTGACCAGTGTCTTCCGGGTCACCAAGGAGGCCCTGAACACCGGCGGCCTGCGGGCCAAGGACCGCGGCCGCATCATCAACATCGCCTCCACCGCGGGCAAGCAGGGCGTGGTCCTGGGCGCCCCCTACTCGGCGTCCAAGCACGGCGTGGTCGGCTTCACCAAGGCGCTGGGCAACGAGCTGGCCCCGACGGGCATCACCGTCAACGCCGTCTGCCCCGGCTACGTCGAGACCCCGATGGCCGAGCGGGTGCGCCAGGGCTACGCCGCCGCCTACGGCACCTCCGAGGAGGCGGTGCTGGAGAAGTTCCGGGCGAAGATCCCGCTCGGCCGCTACTCGACCCCGCAGGAGGTCGCCGGGCTGGTGGGCTACCTCGCCTCCGACACGGCCGCCTCCATCACCTCGCAGGCCCTCAACGTCTGCGGCGGCCTCGGCAACTTCTGAGCCCCGTCCCCGTACGCCCGCGCGTGCGGCCGGACGCACCCGATCACGAACCCCGATCCCGAGGAGCACGACCATGCCGCAGCCCGGCCCCCGCGAAGTGGAGCACGAGATCACGGTCTCCGCCCCGGCCGCCGCCGTGTACCGCCTGATCGCCGAGGTCCGCAACTGGCCGCGGATCTTCCCCCCGACCATCTACGTGGACCACACCCCGCTCGGCGGGAACGAGGAGCGCATCCGCATCTGGGCCACCGCCAACGGCGAACCCAAGAACTGGACCTCCCGGCGGACCCTGGACCCGGAGCGGCTGACGATCACCTTCCGCCAGGAGGTGCCCGCCCCGCCGGTCGCCGCCATGGGCGGGACGTGGATCATCGAGCCGCTGTCGCCGGCCTCCTCGCGGGTGCGGCTGCTGCACGACTACCGGGCCGTCGACGACGACCCCGAGAGCCTGGCCTGGATCGACCGGGCCGTCGACCGCAACTCCCGCTCCGAGCTGGACGCGCTCAGGACCAACGTCGAGCGCGCCCACGCCACCGAGGACCTGACCTTCTCCTTCGAGGACACCGTGCGCGTCGAAGGCCGCGCCTCGGACCTCTTCGACTTCGTCAACGAGGCGGACCTGTGGCCCGAGCGGCTGCCCCACGTGGCGGTCGTCCGGCTCACCGAGGACACCCCCGGCCTCCAGGAGCTGGAGATGGACACCCGTGCGAAGGACGGCTCGGTGCACACCACCAAGTCCTACCGGGTGACCTTCCCGTACGAGCGGATCGCCTACAAGCAGACGACCCTGCCCGCGCTGATGAGCCTGCACACGGGGTACTGGACCTTCGCCGAGGACGGCGACGGCGGGGTCCTGGCCTCCTCCCAGCACACGGTCACCCTCAACACCGCCAACATCGCGCGGGTGCTGGGCCCCGCCGCGACGGTGGAGGACGCCCGCGCCTACGTGCGCACGGCGCTGAGCACCAACAGCACGGCGACCCTGCACCACGCCCGGGACTTCGCGCAGGCCCGGAACCGACGGTTCGCCGAGCGCCGCGCCGGGGTCTGAGGGGTCCGGGGCCCGGCCCGCGGTCCGGCCCCGGCCGGGTCACCAGCCCAGGCCTCCGTTGACCTCCAGGACGTGGCCGTTGACGTAGGAGGCGCCCGGCCCCGCGAGGTAGACGGCGGCGCCGGCGACCTCCTCGCCCCGGCCCATCCGGCCCACCGAGACCTTGGGCGCGTACCGGCTCCACACCTGCGGGTTCTGCTTCAGCCGCCGGCCCATGCCCTCGTCGATGAACCCGGGCGACAGGCAGTTGACGGTGATGCCCTTGGGGGCCAGCTCCAGCGCGGCCACCTTGCTGAACATCTCCACCGCCGCCTTGGTGGCGCAGTACGGGGCGGCGCCCGGTGTGGGGCGGGAGGCCAGGGCGGAGGACAGGGCGATGATCCGGCCCGCCGGGCTGCGCTCCAGGTGCGGCACCGCCGCCCGGACGCAGTGGAAGAGGCCCCCCAGGTTGGTGTCGACCACTTCGGCCCAGTCTCCGGCCGACAGCCCAGCCAGGGGCCCGGGGCGGCTCACTCCCGCGTTGGCCACCAGGACGTCGATCCCGCCGAACCGCTCGGCGGCGCCGTCCATCAGCGCCCGTACGGACTCCGGGTCGCGTACGTCGGCCCGGTGGAAGACGGCACGGTCCCCGAGGGGCGCCAGGGCCTCCCGCGCGCCCTCCACCCCCCGGGCGGCGACGACGACCCGGGCTCCCTCGGCGACGAACGCCTCGGTGATCCTGAGCCCCAGGCCCTTCGTCCCGCCGGTGACCACGGCCACCCTGCCGTCGAGTTCCACCCGTTGCCCCCGTTCCTTCTCCGACGCCCGTTGCGCGTCCAGCTTCCGCCGGTGCCGTCTCGGGCCACTGGAGGGACGGCGTGGGGGACGGCGTGAGGGCCCGGTCCGGCGGCCGCGGACCCTTCCGACCATCGGTTGACCTCAAGTCGACTTGAGGTCATAGGTTCTGGATCACCGGGCCGCGAGGCCCCCCAGTCACCCGGTGGAAGAGGTACTCCCATGTCCGTCAGCCCGCTCAAGGTAGGCGTCCTGATCGCCAGCGTCCGCACCGGCCGCTTCGCCGACACCGTCTCCCGCTGGTTCCTCTCCGAGGCCGCCGGCCGCGAGGACATGGAGTTCCACGTCATCGACCTGGCCGAACCGGAACTCGTCGAGGAGCTCACGCTCACCCTCGGACCGCCGGCGCCCGGCGTGACCCCCCGCCTCGCCGAACGGGTCGCGGCCCTGGACGCGTTCGTGGTGGTCACCCCGGAGTACAACCACGGCTACCCGGCCTCGCTCAAGCTGGCCCTGGACCACGTCTACGCCGGCTGGCGGGCCAAACCGGTCGGCTTCGTCTCCTACGGCGGGATGGCCGGCGGCCACCGCGCCGTCGAGCAGCTGCGGCAGGTCTTCGCCGAACTGCACGCCGTCACGATGCGCGACACCGTCAGCTTCCACAACGCCTGGGAGAGGTTCGACGAGGAGGGCCGCCCCTACGACGAGGACGGCAGCCGCAAGGCCGCGTCCGTCCTGCTGGACCAGCTCGCCTGGTGGGGCGTCACCCTGCGCGAGGGGCGCACCGCGCGTCCGTACGGGGGCTGAGCGCGGCCCGCGGTCAGACCCCCGAGCGCACCGGGACCGGTGCCGCGGCCTGCGGCGGTACCTGCACGGGGGCCAGCAGTCGCGCCTGGAGCTGCTTGAGCTCCCGCGACGGCTCCAGCCCCAGCTCGTCGGCGAGGAGCCGGCGGACCTTCTGGTAGGCCTGGAGGGCCTCCGCGCGCCGCCCGGCGGCGCCCAGGGTGCCGATGAGCCGGCTGTGGAACCACTCGTTGAGCGGGTAGTCGTTGGTCAGCCGGCGCAGCTCGGGGATGGACTCGCGGTGCCAGCCCAGCTGTTCCTCGCAGGCGATGCGGATCTCGAAGGCCCGGATGCGCAGCTCCTCCAGGTGGACGACGTGGCCGCTCAGCGCGTCGCCGGTCGGAATACCCGACAGGGCCGGCCCGCGCCACAGGTCGAGCGCCTCGCGGACGGTGCCCAGCGCGGTGAGGGGTTCGTCCGCCGCCAGCTCGGCCCGGGCCCGCGAGACGAGCTTCTCGAAGACCCGGATGTCGATCTCGTCGTCGTCCACCTGGATCGAGTAGCCGGGCGGGCTGGTGACGATCAGGCAGCGGCCGGCCGGTGCCAGTTCCTCCTGCGCGAACATCCGGCGGGCGTGGTAGACGTACGTCTGGAGCGTCGTGACGGCGCTGCGCGGAGGCGTCTCGCCCCACAGCTCCTGGATGAGCGCGTCGGCCGTCACGATCTCACCCGGCCGTGTCAGCAGCAGGGCCAGCGTCTGGCAGACCTTGGGGGTACCGGGCCGGTGGGTCCTGCCGTCGTCCGTGACGATCTCGAATGGTCCGATGAGCTGGAAACGCATGGGTGATAACTCCTCGTCAGAAAGACGGCGGCAATTTCCGAACGGTCGTCGACGGAGTCGGCTATGCGGTGATGGGGGGGCGGTCCGCCTGGATTATAAGAAGTCTCTTCCAGTCCTCAGACGCACGTCAACCGGCCGGATGTCAGGGCGCCGTCAACTTGCGTCAGAATTCGGAATGCTTTTCGCAGCTTCCTGCCGCACGCGTCCGGAAACGCAAAAAAACGGCCGCCCCGCCGGATTTCTCCGACGGGGCGGCCGTGTTCGGTGACCGGCTCTCCCTTACTCTCCGAGCAGGTACCGGATGTGCTTGACCAGCTCGCCGATGTCCGGGGTACGGAGCAGGCTGTAGTGGTCGGCGTCGAGGTCGATGACCGTCGGCGGCTCGGCGGAATAGCCGTTGCTGTTCTCGATGAACGAGTAGTCGTCGCCGCGGGCCTTGAAAATGGTCACCGGCGCGTCGAGCGTGCGCTCGGCCAGCTCACGGAACGAGTACTCGAATTCGTAGGTCTGGCCCACGACCGAGATGATCCGCTTCGCCAGGTCGACGTCGATTCCCTTCAGCTCGCTGATGAACCCGGCGAAGGACTCCTCGTCCGTGGCGGATTCCAGGCACCTTTCCAGGTCCGGTCCCGAAATGGTGCCGGTGAACACCGAGAAGAGGATCGTCGTGTAGGCGCGGTTGGCGAAGGACGCCTCCCGGCCGTACACCTTGCCGTTCTCGGCGCGCACGGTCGGCGAGCCCGGGGCGATCAGGAAGAGGTTGTCGACCTTCTCGCCCGCCTGCTCCAGCTGGTAGGCGGTCTCGAAGGCGACGCGGGCCCCGAAGGAGTAGCCCCACAGGGTGTAGGGGCCCTTCGGCTGGAGCTCCTTGATGGCCTCGATGTCGGCCTTGGCCATCTCCGTGATGGTCGCGTACGGGGCCTCGCCCTCGTTGATCCCGTGCGCCTGGATGCCGTAGAACGAGCGACCGAGGCCGATCTCGCCGGCCAGGGTGCGCAGGTTCATCGGGTAGCCGCCCAGGCCCGGCCAGCACAGCACCGGGCGGTCCTTGCCGGTCTCGGCGTGCAGGCGCACCAGCCGGGAGGACTCCTGCGCGACCTCGCGCTCCAGGCGGCGGGAGAGCTTCTCGACCGTCGGGGACTCCAGGACCGACTGCAGCGGCAGGGAGACGCCCAGGCGCGAGTTGAGCTCGCGGATGAGGCCGACGGCGATCAGCGAGTTGCCGCCCGACTCGAAGAAGTCGTCCTGGACCGAAACGCTCTCGCGGCGCAGGGACTTGGCCCAGACCTCCGCGATCTCCTTCTCGGTCTCGGTGCGCGGGGCGACGAAGGGGCGCTCCACGAGCTCGGCGTTGACCTGGTCGGAGACGGCCAGCGCCTTCACGTCGATCTTGCCGTTGGCGGACAGCGGCAGCCGCTCGAACACCACGACCCGGTTCGGGATCATGTAGTCCGGCAGGAAGCTGACGAGGTCGTCACGGATGAGCTCCGCCGGACCGCGCATGTGGACGCTGTCCTCGCGCATGCCCTCGTGGCCGAGCTGCTCGTCGCTGACCCGGCCGCCGACGAAGAAGTACGACGGACCGCTCTCGACGCCGTTCGCCTGCAGGACGGAGTCGATCCGGCGGGAGGCCGGCAGCGGGTTGCCGGTCTTCGAGCTGTAGCCCGAGGACATGAAGCCCAGGCCGAGGCCGTTCATCATCAGGTGCTGGAGCTTCTTGCCGAGGGTGACGTAGTGCATCCACTCCTCGGGGGCGCGGCTGATCACCGAGATGCCGAAGCTGGCGGCCTGGTACACCGACTGGTTGATCGCGATGACCTGCTTCTTGAGGACGATGTCGTCCGAGAAGCGGGTGAGCGCGCCGTCCGCGTAGCGGTACTGGCCCTCGGGGAGGTTCGCGACCTTGCCGCCGTGGGTCTGGACGTAGACCTCGGCGTGGTCCTCGCGCCGGCCCGCGTGCGGGACCAGCTCGAAGGTGCCCAGGTAGAAGTCCTCCTCGGGCACGTCCAGCAGGTCGCGGACGGCCGGCTCCCAGGCCAGGTCGCGGATGTCGAGGCCGTAGGCCGGCAGCACCTGCTCGAAGAGGCCGACGATGTGGCCGGTCTCGATCTCCAGGACCTCCTGGATGTTGTTCTTGTAGACCGGCTCGATGCCGCCGCGCTTGCCGATGAAGTGGATGTGCGCGGTGGGCTTGCCGGTGGCGGCCTTCTCGCCGATCAGGACCAGCTGGTGGCGCTGCGGCTGGTAGTAGTAGTAGCCCGGCTGGAGCCCGCCGACGCCCTCCAGCTCGAAGTACAGCTGCGTCGCGTACAGCGCGCCCGGGGAGGCGTAGCCGTACTTGGGCAGCAGCCGCTCCTCGCTGAGGTACTGGCCGAACCAGCGCAGGATCTGGCCCAGTTCGGCGGGCGCCAGGTCGGCGGCCTTGCGCGAGTAGGCCGCGGGGACCTGTCCGCCGAGGAGCGCCAGCAGGTCGGCCTCGGTGACCGCGCCGCCCTCGTAGAAGCGGTACGTCTTGCGGGCGAAGACCCGGCTGCGCTGCTCGGGGGTCGGCTCGGCGCCCGGCAGGTCGTAGGCGACGCGGGCGGCGAGGTCGGCGTCGTCGCGCAGGCCCGGGTTGGACAGCTGCGCCTTGACCTGGAGCTTGCTCTTCTTCGAGGCGTGGTGGGAGCCGTGGTTGCCCTGGTCCATCAGGGCGGCTTCCTTCTCGCTCAGCTCGACGCAGGCGATGAGGTTCTGGAAGCCGGTGCGGCCGTCGTTCTTGACGATGACGGCGGCGTTGCGCACCCAGTCGTGGTTCTCGATCGCCAGGGATATCTCGTCCAGCTCGACGCGGTAACCGCGCAGCTTGACCTGGTTGTCGGCGCGGCCGGCGAACTGCACGGTGCCGTCCGGGTTCCACTGGCCCAGGTCGCCCGTCTTGTACAGGCGGACGGGCCCGGCGCCCTCGGTGACCTCGATCTCCAGGAAGCGCTCGGCGGTCAGGTCGGGGCGGTGCAGGTAGCCGCGCGCCAGCTGGCCGCCGCCGATGTACAGCTCGCCGATCTCCCCGACGCCGACGGGCTTGAGGTCCTCCTTGCCGAGGATGTGGTACTCGGTGTCGGCCACCGGGGCGCCGATGGAGATGGACTGCGGCGCCTCGTCCAGCTCGGCGGGGTCGACCGCGTACGAGGAGGAGTTGATGGTGCACTCGGTCGGCCCGTAGACGTTGATCAGGGCGCGGCCGGGCATCTCCTGCGTGGTCTGGATCGCCAGCAGGCGCGAGAGGGCCTCGCCGCCGCTGAAGATCTGCTCCAGGGAGGTGCACTCGGGGAACCTCTCGGTGTCGAGCAGGCCCTGGAGCAGGGTGGGGACGCACTGCAGGGTGGTCACGCCGTACTTGACGATGGTCTCGATGAGGCCCTCGGGGTCGGCGTAGACGCCGGGGGCGCCCATGACGACGGTGGTGCCGTTGGCCGGGGAGAGGATCTCCCACTGGGCGGCGTCGAAGCTCATCGGGGTCTTCTGCAGGATGGTCTTGCTGCGGTCGATGGCGTAGGTCTCGCGCAGCCAGCCGAGCTGGCTGACGATGCTGTGGTGCTCGATCATCACGCCCTTCGGCTTGCCCGTGCTGCCGGAGGTGTAGATGACGTACGCGAGGCTGTCGGGGCGGGCGCCCTCGATGGCCGGGGCCGCCTGGCCCTCGGGCAGGACGAACGCCTCGGACTCGCGCAGGGTGACGACCCTGACGTCCTGCGGGGCGAGCTCGCGCAGGCGGGAGACCAGGCGCTGCTGCGCCAGGATGATCTTCGCCTGGCTGTTCTCGATCATGTAGCGCAGCCGGTCCTCGGGGTACTCCGGGGACAGCGGCAGGTAGGCGGCGCCGGCGGACAGGATGCCCCAGGCGCCGACCATCAGGTCGATGGACGGCTCGACGAAGAGGCCGACGCAGTCGTCCGTCGAGACCCCGAGGTGTCTGAGGTACTCGGCGAGGGCGGAGCTTCTGGACGCCAGCTCGCGGTAGGTGAGCTTCTCGTCCCGGTAGGCGACGGCGGTCGCCTCGGGGTGCTCCGCGACCCGCTTCGCCAGCAGGTCGGGCAACGTGGTGGTGCCGCGCAGGGTGGGCTCGAGCACGCTGGTCTCCTGAAGAGTCATTTCCCGCTTCCTTACGTTCCGTCGTGGAGCAACGGGCGCGTGCGAAACGCCCCCGCACCGGGCCCCGGTGTGTCGGTGAGCCCGCGATGCGACACCTCACCCGCGCGGGGGGCGCGTCCGCCCGGAGGCGGACGCCCGGCGCGGGGGGCGTCGGCGGCCGGAGCTGCGTCCGGCCGGGAAAACCGAAGAACGAGGGCGCGAGGCCGGAGCCTCACCACCCGGGATGACCGGAACGGCGCGGTGCGTGCGGCCGCCCTCCCCCAACGGACGGACGGGCCCCCGTCGGCCCGTCCGTCCGGGCGTTCACCGGCTCTGGAGGAGCCGGGTCACTGATCCGTTCTCGAAGACCTCGCGAGAGGCTCCGGCGATGAGCGGGGCGATGGACAGGACGGTGACCTTGTCCAGTCCGAGCGCCCCGGGCACCGGCAGGGTGTCCGTGAAGACGAACTCGCTGACGCGCGAGTTCTTCAGCCGGTCCGCGGCGGGGCCGGAGAGCACCCCGTGCGTGGCCGCCACGATGACGTCCTTCGCCCCCTGGGCGAAGAGGGCGTCGGCCGCGGCGCAGATGGTGCCGCCGGTGTCGATCATGTCGTCGACCAGGACGCAGACGCGGTCGCGCACGTCGCCGACCACCTCGTGGGCCGTGACCTGGTGGGCCACGTCCTTGTCGCGCCGCTTGTGGACGATGGCGAGCGGGGCGCCCAGTCGGTCGCACCAGCCGTCGGCCACGCGCACGCGGCCGGCGTCGGGCGAGACGACGGTGAGGTCCTCGCGGTCCACCTTGGAGCCGATGTAGTCCGCGAGGACCGGCATGGCGAAGAGGTGGTCCACGGGGCCGTCGAAGAACCCCTGGATCTGGTCGGCGTGCAGGTCGACCGTCAGGATCCGGTCCGCGCCGGCGGTCTTGAGCAGGTCCGCCACCAGGCGGGCCGAGATGGGCTCCCGGCCGCTGTGCTTGCGGTCCTGGCGGGCGTACCCGTAGAACGGCAGGATCACGGTGATGCTGCGGGCCGAGGCCCGCTTCAGCGCGTCGATCATGATCAGCTGTTCCATGATCGACTTGTTGATCGGCGCCGTGTGGCTCTGGACCACGAAGCAGTCCGCGCCGCGCACGGAGGCGTGGTAGCGGATGTAGATCTCGCCGTTGGCGAAGTCGATCGCCTTCGTCGGGACCAGGGTCGTGCCCAGCTCGGCGGCGATCGCCTCGGCCAGCTCGGGGTGTGCGCGCCCCGAGAACAGCAGCATCTGCCCGGTCTCGCTCACGCGGCGCCGGCCTCGGCGAGGGTCGGGTAGTCGGTGTAACCGGTGTGGTCGCCGCCGTAGAACTTGCTCTGGTCGGCGTCCGCCAGGGCGGCGCCGGTCCGGATGCGCTCGGTCAGGTCCGGGTTGGCGAGGAACGCCGAGCCGAAGGCGACCGCGCAGGCGACACCGGTCTCCAGCGCCTCGGTGGCGATGTCGGCGTTGACCGGGACGCCGTTCTCCGGGTGCGGGCACAGGATGATCGTGCCGGTCCACTGCGCGCGCAGGGCGGCGATGTGGTCGCGGTTGCCGCCCTCCAGGATGTGCAGGAAGGCCACCGGCGGGAGGGCCGCGACGAGCGCCTCGTAGAGGGCGTGGGTGTCGCCCTCGACGATGTCGTTGTACGGGTTCGACGGCGAGATGCGCACGCCGACGCGGTCGGCGCCGATGCGCTCGGAGACCGCCTCGATCACCTCGATCGCGAAGCGGACGCGGTTCTCGACCGAGCCGCCGTACTGGTCGGTGCGCTGGTTGCTGTTCTCCGCCAGGAACTGGTGGAGCAGGAAGCCGTTGCCCGCGTGGATCTCCACACCGTCGAAGCCGGCCTCGATGGCGAGCTCGGCGGAGTCCGCGTGCTCCTTGACGACCTCGGCGATCTCCTCGACCGTCAGGGCGCGCGGCTCGGGGTAGTCGAGCGGGCCCTCGGGGCCGTAGGCCTGGCCGGCCGCGGCGACGGCGGACGGGGCGACCGACTGGTGGCCGCTCGGGTACAGCGAGGGGTGGCCGATGCGGCCGGCGTGCATGAGCTGCACGACGATCTTGCCGCCGGCGGCGTGCACGGCCTCGGTGACGGGCTTCCAGGACTCGGCCTGCTCCTGCGTGTGCAGACCCGGGCTGTTGCCGAAGCCCTGGCCCACGGCGCTGGGCTGCGCGCCCTCGGTGATGATCAGGCCGGCGCCGGCCCGCTGGCCGTAGTAGGTGGCCATCAGGTCGGTGGCCAGGCCCTCGGCGGTCGCCCGGTTGCGGGACATGGGCGCCATGACCACTCGGTTGCTCAGGGCCAGCTTCCCCAGGGTGACCGGCTCGAACAGCTTCTCGGACATGTGTCTCTCCAGACTGAGGTCAACGCGTGGTGCGGTGGTGGAACGGAAAACGCCTGCGGGCGGTCGGGTCAGCGGCCCGCGAGTTCGGCGAGGTGGCGGGAGTGGGCGACGGCGAGGCGGCCGGCCGCCTCGGCGCAGGAGGCGAGGACGGCCATGTTGGCCTTGGCCGAACGGCCCTCGGTCGCCGCGTCGACGGCGCGCATCAGGTACTTGGTGATGGCCTGGCCCGACACCCCGTCACGGGTGGCCTCGGCGACCGCGGCGCGGATGGCCGTGTCCACCTCGGTGGAGTCGATGGCGTCCTCCTCCCTGACCGGGGTGGTGATCAGGAAGGAGCTGTTGTTGCCGAGGGCCCAGTGGGCCTCGACGGCGCGGGCGATGACCTGCTCGTCGTCCAGGCGGTGGGGCGCCTTGTGGCCGCTCGTACGGCAGTAGAAGGCGGGGAAGTCGTCCGAGCGGTAGGCGACGACGGGGACGCACTGCGTCTCCAGGTACTCCAGGGTCAGACCGAGGTCGAGGATCATCTTCGCGCCCGCGCAGACGACGGCGACCTTGGAGCGGGTGAACTGGATGAGGTCCGAGGACACGTCCCAGGTCTCCTGGGCGCCCCGGTGCACGCCGCCGATGCCGGCGGACGAGAAGAACGGGATCCCCGCGAGCTCGGCCGCGACGACGGAGGTGGCCACGGTGGTGGCGCCGAGGCCGCCCTGTGCCAGTACGACCGGCAGGTCCCGGCTGGACACCTTGGGGATGCCCGGCAGGGAGGCGAAGCGCTCGATGTCGGAGTCGCTCATGCCGACCCGGATCTCACCGGCCTCGATGCAGATCGTCGCGGGCACGGCGCCACCGGCCCGTACGGCGTCCTCCACCTTGCGGGCGGTGGCCGCGTTGTCCGGGTAGGGCAGGCCGTGCGTGATGACGTTGCTCTCCAGGGCGACGACGGCCGCGCCCTCGTGGAGGGCCTCGCGGACCTCCTCGGTGTAGACGACGGGGATGCCGTTGCTTGCGCTCATCGGGGCTCTCTCAACTCTCGTTCCAGTAGCCGGGCGCTTTGATCAGCTCGTCCCGGCGGGCCGCTATCTCGGCGAGGACCTGGCTGTCCCAGTCCTCCGGTGTGACCGGCTCAAGGGAGATCGAGACGGTGTCCTCCCCGGTGGCGAAGGTGCTCGTCACAGCGGCGGTGACCGCTTCGTCGATGGCCCTGAGCTGCTCTTCCGTGAAGTTCCTCGGGTAGTGCCGTACGTGGATGTGGGGCACGGTCTCGGTCCTCTCACGGAGTGGTGCGCGTTCTGGTCTGTTGTGGGGGGGGTGGGCGGCACACCGCGGACGGGGGAGACCGCGGTGTGCCACCACCGCTCCCCGCCCGCGCCCAGGGGGGAAGGGGCCGGCGGCGGGGAGTCTCGGGCGGGAGGCCGTCGGGGCGTTACGCCTCGACGGCTTCCCGCGGGGTCCGGCGGGCCGCCTCGGGCCCGGGCGCGGGCTCCGGCTGCTTGCGGCCCGGCCGCGGCTGGGCCAGGAACACCGCGCCGACGACGACCAGCGCTCCGACGATCTGGAGCGGCGAGAGCGACTGGTCGAGGACGAAGTAGCCGAGCAGGGTGGCCGCCAGGGGGGAGGCGAAGCTCAGGAAGGAGACGGCCAGGGCGGGCAGCCGCTGCACGCCGCGGAACCAGATCGCGTAGGCGAACAGGGCCCCGATGACGCCGAGGTAGAGGAAGCCCCAGACGTTCTTGCCGGTGATCTCGTCGGGCAGGCCCTCGCCGATCAGCGCGATCGGGAGCAGGACCAGACCGCCGACGGTCAGCTGCCAGCCCGTGAAGGGCAGCAGGCCGACGCCCTCGGGGCGTCCCCAGCGCTTGGTCAGCACGATGCCGGAGGCCATGCTGAGCGCGCCCAGCAGACCGGCGATGACACCGGTGGCGTTCAGCCCGGCGTTCGGCTGGAGGACCAGCAGCGCCACACCGGCCGCGCCGAGCGCACAGGCGCCCAGGTGGATCCGCTGGATCTTCTCCTTCAGCAGGACGGCTCCGAGCAGCAGCACGATCATCGGCTGGATGGACATCACCAGCGCGGCGACACCGCCCGGCAGGTGGTAGGCGGCGACGAAGAGCAGGTAGAAGAAGGCACCGATGTTCAGGACGCCCAGGACCAGGGCCCGCCACCACCAGATCCCCTTCGGCAGCGTACGGCCGAAGAGCACCAGGACCAGACCGGCGGGCAGGGCGCGGAGCACGGCCGCCAGCAGGGGGCGTCCCTCGGGCAGCAGTTCCGTGGTGACCAGGTACGTCGAACCCCAGATCGCCGGCGCCAACGCCGTGAGCGCGGAGTCCGCGAGGGTGCGGCTGCTCTTCATCGGGTGGCTCCGGAGTCGGTGGTGCCGAAGAAGCGGTCACCGAAGTCGCCGATGCCCGGGATCATGAACGCGTGCTCGTTGAGGCGTTCCTCGACGGAGGAGGTGACGATCTTGATGGCCGGGTGCTCGCGGTGGACCGCGGCGATGCCCTCGGGGGCGGCGAGGAAGTTGACGAAGACGATGTTCTCCTCGCGGACGCCCGCGTCGAGCAGCACGCCGATGGCGGCGTTGGCGCTGCCGCCGGTGGCGAGCATCGGCTCCAGGAGCAGCACGTGCCGGTCCGCGATGTCGGCCGGCAGGTGCTGGTAGAGCAGGTGCGGAAGCTTCGTGGTCTTGTTCCGCTGGATGAGGATCTTGCCGACGCGGATGTTCGGCACGACCTCGCGCAGCTCGTCCACCATGGAGTCACCGGCCCGGATCACGGGCACGGCGCACAGCTTCGGGACGAACTTGAGCCCTTCGTACGTCTCGCCGACCGGCGTGACGACCTTCTGCTTGTCGAACGGCAGCTGGTCGAGGGCCGATTCGAGCAGGAGGCGGATGATGCGCCGGGAGTAGAACACGAAGTCCGCGCGCGACGCGTCGCGGTCCCGGATGATCGTGTGCATGGCCCGGAGCTGGTTGGTCTGCGGCAGCGGGTGGACGTTGTGGTGGCCGGTCGCCATGAGAACCTGCTTCTCGTCGGTCGGTGGAGACGGGCTGCGGCCGGGCCCGGGGCCCAGGGGCCCCGGGCGGCCGCAACCGCGTGGTGGGGTGCCGGGGTCAGGAGCCCGCGATCTCGGCGAACGCCTTGCGCGACTCGGCCACGAACTTCGCGACCTTGGCGCGGTCCTTGCGGCGGTCGGTGCCCTCCAGGAGGCTGTGGGCGTCGACCGCGGCGGGCTTGACGAAGCGGATCGCGTCGGCGACGTTCTCCGGGCTCAGTCCGCCGGCCATCATCAGGGGCTTGGGCGAACGGCGCACGAGTTCGGCGCTGACGTTCCAGTCGTGGGTGAGGCCGGTGGCGCCCTTGGCACCGGTGGCCGGGTTGAAGGTGTCGGTGATGAACATGTCCACCACGTCCGCGACCTCGTCGACGAGCTTGAGCAGCTCCTCGGCGTTGTCCTCCTTCACGACCAGGCTCTTGAGCACGTAGAGGTCGGGGCGGTTGGCCTTGAGCTTGCGCAGCTGCTCCGGCTCCACGTCGCCGTGGAGCTGGACGGCCTTGACCCCGAGCTGGGTGGTGAACGCGCTGATCTCGTCGGCATCCGTCATGTAGCTGATGAGGACGCCCTCCTGAGGGGCGGTCAGGCCGGCGATGATCTCCGTGGCCGCGGCCTCGGAGATGTCGTCCTTGCCCGACGGCAGGCGGAGCGGGAAGCCGAACCAGTCGACGCCCTCCTCGGCCAGCAGCTTGGCCTCCTCGGCGTCGATGATGCCGGCGACCTGGACCAGGTCCTTCACGTCACTCATGTGTGTTCCTTTTCGGGATGAATCTTATGAATCAAAGCGAGTACAGGCAGAACGAGGTGACGTGCCCCGGTATGACGGATTCGTTACACGTCTCGGGATGCTCACGAAAAGCCTCATTGATGCCGATCCACGGGTCAACGGGCTCTATGTCAGATCCGCGTCAACCTTGTTCAGGTATCGGTCAGGGCGTCGCCACGGGGGCGGTCAGGGCCGCGTCGCCGGCGAGCAGGCGCTCCTCCAGGAAGGCGAGGACCCGCAGGTGGTAGGTGCGGGCGGCCCAGCCGAGACTGATGTTATGGCCGGAATCGGGCTGGCGGACGGCCTCCGCGGCCCGGGGCAGCGGACTCAGGAGTTCCTCCAGAGCCGCGCCGTCGGTCCTCCACCACAGCTCCTGTTCCGCGAAGGTGAAGCGGACCGGAACCCCCACCCGGGCCGCGACCTCGGGATACATGTCCGGCCACCGCATGGTCTCCCGGGCCTCCAGGACCGGCACCGGACGGATCAGTTCCGCGCCCTGCCGGAAGGCGTCCGGCGGGTAGAACCGGAGCGCCCCCCAGTGACGGCGCCACTGACCCCGCAGGTCCGCCGCCCCGGGCAGCTGCCCGATCTCCGCGGCGAAGCGCCGGCCGAGCCCGCACAGGTCCACG
>NZ_JBEXKC010000115.1:0-18046 GCF_040609475.1 Streptomyces sp. NPDC004667
GCGGGGGTCCGGGGGCGGAGCCCCCGACGGGTCCGGGGCGGAGCCCCGGGACGGGGGCCCGGGGGCGCAGCCCCCGGTTTCGGGAAGGGGCGGGGTGGGGGAGAGCCCCGCAGGGCCCGCCACCCCGGCCGCCCCCGCCACCCCCGCAGGGCCCGCCACCCCCGCAGGCCCCGGCGGCCCCACCACCCGCGCCCCCCTGGGGACACTGGCCGGAGCCCGCAGCGGCGACAAGGGCGGCGACGCCAACATCGGCGTCTGGGTCGACGGCGAAGCCGCCTGGCAGTGGCTGCGGAACACCCTCACCACCGACCTCCTCCAGGCCCTGCTCCCCGAGACCGCCCCCCTCCCCGTCACCCGGCACGAGCTGCCGAACCTTCGCGCCCTCAACTTCACCGTCCCCGGCCTCCTCGGCGCCGGGGTCGCCTCCGGGCACCGTTTCGACCCCCAGGCCAAGGCCCTCGGGGAATGGCTGCGGGCCCGCCACCTCGACATCCCGACGCACCTCCTGCCGCCGCCCGCCCCGGAGGGGACCCGCCCATGACCCGTCTCGGCACCACCGTCGACCCCCGCTCCCCCGAGCACGCCCTGGCCCGTACCGAGGCCCTGGAACGGCTCGCCGCGCTCGACGCGGAGCACGCCAAGGCCCTGGCCGGCGGCGGCGAGAAGTACACCGCCCGCCACCGCGACCGGGGCAAGCTCCTGGCCCGCGAGCGGGTCGAACTGCTCCTCGACCCCGACACCCCCTTCCTGGAGCTGTCCCCGCTCGCGGGCTGGGGCAGCGACTACCCGGTGGGCGCCTCGATGGTCACCGGCATCGGCACCGTCGAGGGCGTCGAGTGCCTGATCACCGCCAACGACCCGACCGTGCGCGGCGGCGCCAGCAACCCGTGGACCCTCAAGAAGGCCCTGCGCGCCAACGAGATCGCCCGCCTCAACCGCCTCCCCTGCATCAGCCTGGTGGAGTCCGGCGGCGCCGACCTGCCCTCCCAGAAGGAGATCTTCATCCCGGGCGGGGCGGTCTTCCGCGACCTGACCCGGCTCTCCGCCGAAGGCATCCCCACCGTCGCGGTCGTCTTCGGCAATTCCACCGCCGGCGGCGCCTACATCCCCGGCATGTCGGACCACACCGTCATGATCAAAGACCGCTCGAAGGTGTTCCTCGGCGGCCCGCCGCTGGTCAAGATGGCCACCGGCGAGGAGAGCGACGACGAGTCCCTCGGCGGCGCCGACATGCACGCCCGCGTCTCCGGCCTCGCCGACCACTACGCCCTCGACGAGTACGACGCCATCCGCCAGGCCCGCCGCATCGTGGCCCGCCTCAACCACCGCAAGCCGTACGCCGATCCGCCGCGGGCCGCCGAGCCCCTCCACGACCCGGAGGAGCTGCTCGGCATCGTCCCGCCGGACCTGAAGACCCCCTTCGACCCCCGCGAGGTCATCGCGCGCATCGTCGACGCCTCGGACTTCGACGAGTTCAAGCCCCTGTACGGCACCAGCCTGGTCACCGGCTGGGCCACCCTGCACGGCTACCCGGTCGGCATCCTCGCCAACGCCCAGGGGGTGCTGTTCAGCGCCGAGTCGCAGAAGGCCGCCCAGTTCATCCAGCTCGCCAACCAGCGCGACATCCCGCTGCTCTTCCTCCACAACACCACCGGCTACATGGTCGGCAAGGAGTACGAGCAGGGCGGCATCGTCAAACACGGCTCGATGATGATCAACGCGGTCTCCAACTCCCGCGTCCCGCACCTGTCCGTCCTCATCGGTGCCAGCTACGGCGCGGGCCACTACGGCATGTGCGGGCGCGCCTACGAGCCCCGCTTCCTCTTCGCCTGGCCCAGCGCCAAGTCCGCCGTCATGGGCCCCGCCCAGCTCGCCGGCGTGCTCTCGATCGTGTCCCGGCAGTCCGCCGCCGCCAAGGGCCTCCCGTACGACGAGGAACAGGACGCGGGGATGCGCGCCTTCGTGGAGGCCCAGATCGAGTCCGAGTCCCTCCCCCTCTTCCTCTCGGGGCGGCTGTACGACGACGGGGTCATCGACCCGCGCGACACCCGCACCGTCCTCGGCCTGTGCCTCTCGGCCGTCCACAACGCCCCCGTCGAGGGCGTCCGTGGCGGCTTCGGCGTCTTCCGGATGTGAGCCCGCAGATGACCATCACCTCCCTGCTCGTCGCCAACCGGGGCGAGATCGCCGTCCGGATCTTCCGCACGGCCCGCGCCCTGGGCCTGGCCACCGTCGCCGTCCATTCCGACCCCGACGCGGACGCCCTGCACGTCCGCGACGCCGACGCGGCCGTCCGCCTGCCCGGCGCCGCCCCCGCCGACACCTACCTGCGCGCCGACCTGATCATCGGAGCCGCCCTCGCCGCGGGCGCCGACGCCGTCCACCCCGGCTACGGCTTCCTCTCCGAGAACGCCGACTTCGCCCGGCAGGTCCGCGCGGCCGGTCTGACCTGGATCGGTCCGCCGCCGGAGGCCATCGAGGCCATGGCCTCCAAGACCCGGGCCAAGGAGCTGATGCGCGCCGCCGGGGTGCCCCTCCTCGACCCCGTCGACCCGGCCGGCGTCACCCTCGCGGACCTGCCCCTGCTCCTCAAGGCCGCCGCGGGCGGCGGAGGCCGCGGCATGCGCGTCGTATGCGACCTGGACTCCCTCAAGGAGTCCCTCGACGCCGCGTCCGCCGAGGCCCTGTCGGCCTTCGGTGACGGCGAGGTCTTCGCCGAGCCCTACGTGGAACGCGGCCGCCACGTCGAGGTGCAGGTCCTCGCCGACGCCCACGGCACCGTCTGGGCACTCGGCACCCGCGACTGCTCCCTCCAGCGCCGCCACCAGAAGGTCATCGAGGAGGCCCCCGCCCCGGCCCTGCCGGCCGCCCTGCGCGACGCCCTGCACACCGCGGCCGTCGCCGCCGCCCGCGCCGTCTCCTACCGGGGCGCCGGCACCGTCGAGTTCCTCGTCACCGAGGACGGCCGCCCGTACTTCCTGGAGATGAACACCCGCCTCCAGGTCGAACACCCCGTCACCGAAGCCGTCTTCGGACTCGACCTCGTCGCCCTCCAGCTCCGCGTCGCCGAAGGGACGGCCCTGCCCGTCACGCCCCCGGAGCCCTCCGGCCACGCCGTGGAGGCCCGCCTCTACGCCGAGGACCCGGCCCGGGACTGGCGCCCGCAGACCGGGGTCCTGCACACCCTCGACTTCCCCGCCGGGGTCCGTGTCGACACCGGCTTCACCGCGGGCGACCCGGTCGGCGTCCACTACGACCCGATGCTGGCCAAGGTCGTCGCGCACGCGCCGACCCGCTCCGAGGCGGTCCGGATCCTCGCCCACGCCCTCGCGGGCGCCCGCATCCACGGTCTGACCACCAACCGCGACCTCCTCGTGGGCTCCCTGCGCCACCCGGACTTCGTCTCCGGCCGCATCGACACCGGCTTCTACGACCGCCACCTCGCCGCCCTCACCGAGGAGGCCCCCGACCCCACCCTGGCCGCCCTCGCCGCCGCCCTGGCCGACGCGGCCCCGCAGGCCGACGCCCCCCTGGCCTCCCGCCTGGGCGGCTGGCGCAACCTGCGCTCCCGGCCCCACACCCGCCGCTACACCTCGGCGGGCACGGAACACGAGGTCCAGTACCACCCCGTGAACCACCCCGGCGTCCGCGTCCTGGCCGCCACGCCCACGCTCGTCACCCTCGAAGTCGACGGCGTGCGCCGCGTGTTCCACGTGAAACGTAAATCGAACACGGTTTACGTCGACTCCGCCCTCGGCGCCCACGCCCTCGTCCCCGTCCCCCGGTTCCCCGATCCACAGGACCGCACCGAACCGGGCTCCCTGCTCGCACCCATGCCCGGCACCGTCGTCCGCGTCGCCGAGGGCCTCGCCCCCGGCACCGCCGTCACCGCCGGGCAGCCCCTGCTCTGGCTGGAGGCCATGAAGATGGAGCACCGCATCCTCGCTCCGGCCTCCGGCACGCTCACCGCGCTCCACGCCGCCACCGGCCAACAGGTCGAGTTCGGCGCCCTGCTCGCCGTAGTCCAGGAGGAAACGCCACGATGAGCTCCACCCTCGAATCCAAGGAACACCAGGCCCTGCGCGCGGCGGTGGCCGCCCTCGGCCAGAAGTACGGCCGGGAGTACCTCGCCCGTGTCGCCCGGGAGGGCGGCCACCCCGACGAGCTGTGGGCGGATGCCGCCCGGCTCGGCTACCTCGGCGTCAGCATCCCCGAGGAGTACGGCGGCGGGGGCGGCGGCATAGTCGAACTCTCCCTCGTCCTCGAAGAACTCGGGGCCGCCGGCTGTCCCCTCCTCATGATGGTCGTCTCGCCCGCCATCTGCGGCACGGTCATCGCCCGCTTCGGCACAGACGCCCAGAAGCGGGCCTGGCTCCCCGGCCTCGCCGACGGCACCCGCACCATGGCCTTCGGCATCACCGAACCCGACGCCGGGTCCAACTCCCACCGCATCACCACCACGGCCCGCCGCGACGGCGACGAGTGGATCCTCACCGGCCGCAAGGTCTTCATCTCCGGCGTGGACATCGCCGACGCCACGCTGATCGTGGGCCGCACCGAAGACGCGAAGACCGGCAGCCTCAAGCCCTGCCTCTTCATCGTCCCCCGTGACGCCCCCGGCTTCGGCCGCTCGGTCATCGACATGGAACTCCAGGCGGCGGAGAAGCAGTTCGAGCTCACCCTGGACGAAGTCCGCCTGCCGGCGGACGCCCTGGTCGGCGACGAGGACGCGGGCCTCCTGCAGCTCTTCGCGGGCCTGAACCCCGAGCGGATCATGACGGCCGCGTTCGCCATCGGAATGGGCCGCCACGCCCTCGCCAAGGCGGTGGACTACGCCCGCACCCGCCAGGTCTGGAAGCAGCCCATCGGCGCCCACCAGGCCATCGCCCACCCCCTGGCGGCCGCCCACATCGACCTGGAACTGGCCCGCCTGATGATGCAGAAGGCCGCCCACCTCTACGACGCGGGCGACGACCTGGGTGCGGGCGAGGCCGCGAACATGGCCAAGTACGCCGCCGGCGAAGCCTGCGTCAAGGCGGTCGACCAGTCCGTCCACACCCTGGGCGGCAACGGCCTCACCCGCGAGTACGGCCTGGCCGCCCTCATCACCGCGTCCCGCGTCTCCCGCATCGCCCCGGTCAGCCGCGAAATGATCCTCAACTTCGTCTCCCACCAGACCCTGGGCCTCCCCAAGTCCTACTGACCGCTCCCACCCGCCCGAACGAGGCCGACCCGCCCTGCCCGGGCGGGTCAACCCGACCGGGCAGGATGCGACTTGGCCGCGCCGGGGTCACCTGACCGTGCCGGGGTCGTTCTCACCACGGCGGGGTCGTTCCCGACCGTGCCGGGGTCGTTCTCACCACGGCGGGGTCGTTCCCGACCGAGGCGGGGTCGTGTTCACCACAGGGGGGTCGTGTTCACCAGGCCGGGGTCGCGTTGATCGGGCCGGGCCGGGGTGGCGCAGGTCGGGGGCGGGGACGGGGCGGGGTGTCGTCCGGGACGTAAAACGTGATTTGTTGGCGCGCGGTGCCGCCCGCACACTCGGACGCGGAGGGGGCGCCATAAATCATGCAGTCCCGGACGGCACCCCGCCGCGGCCCCGACCCCGGCCCCACCCGACCCCGCCCGGCCAGGGCAGCCGCAACCGCAACCCCACCCGTACCCGTACCCCCTCCGGAGGAGACATGGCCCCACCAGTGCACGCCGCCGAGGCGACCGGCATCACCACGCTCACCCTCGACTCCCCGGCCAACCGCAACGCCCTGTCCACGGACCTGGTCGCCGCCCTCCGCGCGGCGCTCGCCACCGCCGCGGCCGACCCCGGCACCCGCGCGGTCGTGCTGACCCACACCGGGACCACCTTCTGCGCGGGCGCCGACCTCAAGTCCCCCTGCGACCCGGCTGACTTCCTGGCCCTGCTCCGCGAACTCGCCGCGCTGCCCAAGCCCGTGGTCGCCCGCGTCACCGGCCACGTCCGCGCCGGCGGCCTCGGCCTGCTCGGCGCCTGCGACATCGCCGCCGCCGGCCCGGAATCCTCGTACGCCTTCACCGAGACCCACCTCGGCCTGGCCCCCGCCGTGATCTCGATGTCCCTGCTGCCGCGGCTCGACCCCCGCGCCGCGTCCCGCTACTTCCTGACCGCCGAGCCCTTCGACGCCGCCGAGGCGGCCCGCATCGGCCTGCTCACGCTCCACACCCCGGACGACGTGGACACGGCGCTGCGGCCCGTCCTGGACGGCCTGCGCAAGGCCTCTCCGCAGGCCCTGGCCGAGACCAAGGCCCTGGTCGCCGCCGGGCTGCGGGAGACCCTGGAGCGGGACGGCGCACGCCTGACGGAGCTCTCCGCACGCCTCTTCGCCTCCGCGGAGGCCCGCGAGGGCATCACCGCCCGCTTCGAGCGCCGGGACCCGTCATGGGCACGATGACCGACAACCCCCAAAGCGGCGCCCCCGAAGCCTCCGAAGCCCCCGAAGCCCCCCGGGCCGTCCGCCAGGAACCCAAGCAGGCCCGCAGCAGGGTCACCCGCCGCCACCTCCTGGAGGCGGCGGTCTCCTGCCTCGCGGAGCACGGCTGGGCGGGCTCCACGGTCGGCGTGGTCGCCGAACGCGCCGGCGTCTCGCGCGGCGCGGCCCAGCACCACTTCCCGACCCGCGAGGTCCTCTTCACGGCGGCCGTGGAGTACGTCTCCGAGGAGCGCTCCACCGCCCTGCGCGAACTCTTCCACTCGGCCCCGGCCCCGCGTCATGCGGTCGTCGAGGCCCTGGTCGACCTGTACACGGGCGCGCTCTTCCGGGCCGCGCTCCAGCTGTGGGTCGCGGCCTCCAACGAGGAGCAGCTGCGCCCCCGGGTCACCGAGCTGGAGGCCCGCGTGGGCCGTGAGACGCACCGGATCGCGGTGGAGCTGCTGGGCGCGGACGAGTCGGTGCCCGGCGTACGGGAGACCGTGCAGGGCCTCCTGGACATGGCCCGGGGCCTCGGCCTGGCCAACGTCCTCACCGACGACACGGCCCGCCGGGCCCGGGTGGTGGCCCAGTGGTCCCGGATCATCGAGGACGCGCTCACGTGACGCACGAGGGCGCCGCACCCCGACCGGGTGCGGCGCCCCCTTCCGCGAACGCCCTGATCAGGCGGTCGCGGCGATGTCCGAGTACCCCTCGATGTCGGCGGGGTTGCGGCGCCCCGGCCCGACGTAGCGGGCCGACGGGCGCACCAGCCGCCCGGTGCGCTTCTGCTCCAGGATGTGCGCCGACCAGCCGGCGGTCCGGGCGCAGCTGAACATCGAGGTGAACATGTGCGCCGGGACCTCGGCGAAGTCCAGCATGATCGCGGCCCAGAACTCCACGTTGGTCGCCAGCACCCGGTCGGGGCGGCGGGCGTGCAGCTCTTCCAGGGCGGCCTTCTCCAGGGCGGCGGCGACCTCGTAGCGCGGGGCGTCGAGCTCCTTGGCGGTGCGCCGCAGCACGCGGGCGCGGGGGTCCTCGGCGCGGTAGACGCGGTGGCCGAAGCCCATCAGCCGCTCGCCCTTGTCCAGGGCCTTCTTCACGTAGGCCACGGCGTCGCCGGTGCGCTCGATCTCCTCGATCATGCCGAGGACGCGCGAGGGCGCCCCGCCGTGCAGCGGCCCGGACATCGCGCCCACGGCACCGGAGAGCGCCGCGGCGACGTCGGCGCCGGTCGAGGCGATCACCCGGGCGGTGAAGGTGGAGGCGTTCATGCCGTGCTCGGCGGCCGAGGTCCAGTAGGCGTCGACGGCCTTGACGTGCTTGGGGTCGGGCTCGCCCCGCCAGCGGATCATGAACCGCTCGACGATGGACTCGGCCTTGTCGATCTCGCGCTGCGGCACCATCGGCAGGCCCTGGCCGCGGGCGGACTGGGCGACGTAGGACAGCGCCATGACGGCGGCCCGCGCCAGGTCGTCGCGCGCGGTCCGCTCGTCGATGTCCAGCAGCGGTTTCAGGCCCCAGACCGGCGCGAGCATGGCCAGCGCGGACTGCACGTCCACACGGATGTCGCCCGAGTGCACCGGGATGGGGAAGGGCTCGGCGGCCGGCAGGCCGGGGTTGAACGCACCGTCGACCAGCAGGCCCCACACGTTCCCGAAGGAGACGTGGCCGACCAGGTCTTCGATGTCCACCCCGCGGTAGCGGAGCGATCCGCCTTCCTTGTCGGGCTCGGCGATCTCCGTCTCGAACGCGACGACACCTTCGAGTCCGGGTACGAAATCGGACATCAGGCGGCTCCTCAGATAGTGCGAACACGCGCGGTTCCCGGCGTGATTCGCGGTCCGGCGCGGTCATCCCCGTTGATGCCCGGCACGGCCGATGGTCATCCGTGCGGGGACCCTCGGACCGGCCCCAAGATTTTGTCCGTTCCACCGGGGGTTCGGAAGCGTGACATACGGCACACCCCCGGGTGCCGTCCTGCGGCAGGATGGCCCGCGTGACCGATCAGGACCTTGACCCCGCCGTCATGCGCAAGCAGTACCGCTCCGAGATCGTCGAGGAGGGGAGCCTCGCCGACACCCCCATGGCGCAGTTCGCCCGCTGGTTCCAGCAGGCCGCGGACGCGCACGTCTTCGAACCCAACGCGATGGTCGTCTCGACGGCCACGCCCGAGGGCCGCCCCAGCTCCCGCACGGTGCTGCTGAAGCAGTTCGACGAGCGGGGCTTCGTGTTCTTCACGAACTACGGCTCCCGCAAGGGCCGCGAGATCGAGGCGAACCCGTACGTCTCGCTGCTCTTCCCCTGGCATCCGATCGCCCGCCAGGTCGTCGTCACCGGCACCGCCTCGCGGGTCGGCCGCGACGAGACGGCCGCGTACTTCCGCTCCCGCCCGCACGGCTCCCAGCTGGGCGCCTGGGCGAGCGAGCAGTCCCGGGTGATCGGCTCGCGGGCGGAGCTGGACCACCGCTACGCGGAGCTGGAGGCCCGCTACCCGGAGGGCGAGCAGGTTCCGGTGCCGACGGAGTGGGGCGGGCTGCGGGTGGAGCCCGACGCGGTGGAGTTCTGGCAGGGGCACGAGAACCGGCTGCACGACCGCCTGCGCTACGCCCTGGAGGGCGGGAAGTGGCACGTGGAGCGCCTCTGCCCGTGAGGGCGGGCCCACCCGGGCGGTACGGGGGCGGCGTGACGGGGGACCGGCGCGACCGGGGACCGGCGCGGGACATGCAGACGACCCGCGGGCTCGGGTTCCTCTCCTGCAGTGAGAGGAGCCGGCCGGACGTACCGGCGAGCCCGCGGGTCGGGTGACTGCTTGGGATTGGCGCTCGGCGATCCCGCCGGGCACCGCACTGGGTGCGTGCGACGACGGGCGCTTAGCCCGCAGCCACCTCACGCGTCCGGTTTCCGTACATTTCGGGAACCACCTCCCTTCTCGTGTACGGCAGAGCCTAGGCCTCCTGCCGGAGGTCCTCAACCCTATTTATCGGAGCCCGATCGACCCCCTCAACCACCCTTCTTCCAGGGGCTGTTACTCCCTACACTGGCTCTCCGCCATCGGGGGAGGGGTGTGCATGAGCGCCGAGCTGCTGCCGCGCGACTACCGGATCGGGTCCCGGCAGATGTCCGCCGTGTACGTCGCGGTCGGCATCGGTACGCCGGGCATCGTCCTGTCCGTGCTCAACCTGGACGACGTGCCCGGCGGGGTGAAGCTGGTGCTCATCGCGGTGGTCCTGGTCCTCTTCGGCTGGCTGGTGTGGGCCTCCAAGCGCTGCGCGACCTCCGCCGACCTCAAGGGCGTGCGGGTCCGCCGCTTCACCGGGAGCCGCCGCCTGGCCTGGGAAGACATCCAGGAGATCCGGGCCGTGCCCAATCCGGGTGCCGCCATGAACAAGAACCAGCCGGGCGTGATCTCGTACGCCTACGACTACGAGGGCCGCCGCGTCCAGCTCATGTACGTGGACGACAACCACGTCGACGTCGCGCGCGAGATCGGCCTGATCCGGGCCGCCTGGGAGGAGCTGCGCGGCCCGGACTGGGAGCAGGATCCGCAGGCGCTGGCCCGCATGGAGCGGCAGGCGGTCCGCGAGGGCCGGATGATGGCGGGCATGCTCTGGGGCTGCGGGATCTTCTTCGTGGCCTTCGTCGTCGTGCTGGTCGTCGTCATCACCAGCGGCTGACGGGCCCGGTGGCGGCAGGACCGCCCAACCGGACATTCCGGGATGATTCCGGGAAGTGGGTGTGGTGTGGGTCACGTTCCAGTTCAATGATCTGACGTGCCGCACACGCGAACACCTGCAGGGGGTGCCAGGTGAGTGCTTCCGGACGTTCCGACACCGCCGACGATCTGCTCGCAGCGCTGCTCGACGGGATGGACGCCGCCCTGTGCGCGTTCGATTCCGACGGCGTGATCACCCACTGGAACCGCGAGGCCGAGCGGATCCTCGGCTGGACCGCCGACGAGGCGGTCGGCCGCCGGGGGTTCGCCGGCTGGGCGGCGCGCGCCGCCGACGCGGACGACGTGCAGGAGCGGCTGATGTCCGCCCGGCACGTGCCCGGCCGCCAGGTCCACGAGTTCGCCCTGCTGACCAAGGACGGCGGGCGGATCCTCGTACGGACCCAGTCCGCCGGGGTGCCGGGCGCCGACGGGAAACCGGCGGGCGTCTACTGCGCCTTCAGCGAGGTGCACGCCCAGATCGACCTGGAACGGTCCATCGCCCTCAGCGAGGCGCTGATGGACGACGCCTCCTGGGGCGTCGTCCTCGTCGACGTCGACCTGCGCCCGGCGGTGGTCAACACGCACGCCGCGCGCGCCTTCGGAGCCGGGCGCACCGCGCTGCTCGGCCGGCCGCTCGGGGACCTGCTGGTGCAGGGCGTCGAGGAGCTGGAGGGCGCGCTCCAGCACGTCCTGGCCGAGGGGGCGCCGCCGGCCCCGCTGGAGCTGTGGGTGTCGGTGAAGACCCCGGAGGGCGTACGGCGGCGCTGCTGGCGCTGCGGGTTCCTGCGGCTGGCCTCGCCGCTCGCGGAGGAGCCGGTGCCGCTGGGGGTCGGCTGGCTGTTCCAGGACGTCACCGAGGCCCGGCAGGCCGAGCTGGACACCGGACAGCTGCGCTTCCGGGCCCACCAGCTGCACCGGGCGGGGCGGGCCGCGGCCGAGTGCGAGGACCCGGCGGAGGCGGCCGCCGTCCGGCTGGACTTCGCCCTGGCCGGCTTCGCGGAGCACGCGCTGGTCGACGTACTGGACGCGGACGGGCCCGAGCGGCGGCGGCTCGTCCGGTCGGGCGCGTCCCCGTCCGGGCTGGCCCTGCTGCTGCCCGGGCCGGGCGCGATCCCGGTCCGCTACGAGGCGGCGCACCCGGCGTTCCAGGCCCTGGACCGGATCGGCCCGGTCCGGGCCAGCGCCCCCGCCCCCGGCACCGTCGCCGACCCGGACGCGAACTGGGCCCGGACCCGTCGGTGGCCGGCCGGGGCGACGCACGCGCTGTGCACGGTCCTGCGCAGCCGCGGCCGCACCCTGGGCACCCTCACCTTCCTCCGGGGCCCCTCCCGCCCCGCCTTCGACCGTACGGACGCCCTGTACGCGGAGGAGGTGGCGGCCCGCGTCGCGGCCGACCTGGACCTGGCGGCGGGCCACCGCACCGGCTAAGGAGTCCTGTCGCCCGTCGGGGCGGGGGCGGGCGGGCCCCAGACGTGCTCCGGGGTGACGATCTTCGTCACGGCGCGTGCGACCTGGCCGCTGAGCGAGCCGCCCTTGTCGATGTCGGAGTTGACCAGGACCACGAGCGTGCCCCGGAGCGCGCCCTTGGGCCCGGGGAGCCCGACGGCGATGGTCTCGTAGCCGGGCAGTTCGCCGTTGTGCCCGACCCAGCCGCTGAACGCGGCGATCCCCAGCCCGTACGAGACGTCGGGGACGCCCGTCGGCCGCAGGTGCATCCGCTGCGCCTGCGTCGCCGGGTCCAGCAGCTTTCCGCCGACCAGCGCGGGCACCCAGGCCCGCAGGTCCGCCAGGTCGGAGGTCATCGCCCCGGCGGCCCAGCCCCAGGAGGGGTTCCAGTCGGTGGCGTCGGTGACGGCCCCGCCCGGGCCGAAGTCCGTGTAGCCCCGGGCGTGCGGTTCGGGGAACTCGCTGCCGGACGGCAGGGCGGTGGCGGACAGCTTCAGCGGGTCGAGCACGTGCTCGCGGAGGTAGCCGGCCAGCGGCTGCCCGGAGACCTTCTCCACCAGCAGGCCGAGGAGCACCGTGTTGGTGTTGCTGTACTGCCACTTCGCGTCCGGGGCGAAGTTCGGCGGGTGGGCGAAGGCGTAGCCGAGGACCTCCCGCGGGGTGAAGGAGCGGTGCGGGTCGGCGCGCAGCGCGTCGAGGAACCTCGGGTCCTCGGTGTAGTCGTAGAGCCCGCTGCGCATGCCCGCGAGCTGGCGCACGGTGATGTGTTCGCCGCCGGGGACCCCGTCGACGTACGTGGAGATCGGGTCGTCGAGGCCGACCCGGCCCCGGTCGACCAGCTGGAGGACGCCGGTGACGGTGAAGGTCTTGGTGACGCTGCCGATCCGTGTGTACATGTCGGTCTTCATGGGGGCGCGGGTCCCGGTGTCGGAGACGCCGAAGGCCTTGACGTACGCGCCGCGCCCGGGGATCCACAGGCCCACGGTGACGCCCGGGAGGCAGGTCTTCTTCATGACGGCGTCGATCGCGGCATCGAGGCGGTGGACGGTGGCGGGGTCGAAGGCGTCGCGTGCGGGGGCGGTGGCCGTCACGGGGGCGGCCGGGGCCCGGGCGGGGGCGGCCGGGGCGGTTCCGGTGCCGGCGAGGGCCAGCAGGAGGGCGGCGGCGCAGGCGGTGGGGGCGGCCGCGCGACGGGTGCGGGGTGCGCGGGGGACGGAGGAGACGGGGGAGACGCGGGGTGCGGTGCGGGGCGTGCGCATGGGGGTACCTCCGGTCCCCGGGGCCCCGAGCGGCGATCACTCCATCGTAGGAAGCCCCGCCGCCCCGGGCGACCCGCGGCCCGTCCCGTACCCCGCGCCGCGTCCCTCAGTGGCGGAAGAAGATCCGGTCGCCGTACTCCCGCATCACGCGGCCGTTCCACTCGTGTCCGCCGTCCACGTTGCCCGAGCGCAGCATCGGCGGCTCCAGGCCGCGCGCGGCGATCTCGCCGACCGCCGCCGCCATGACCGCCTGCATGATCGCGCTGGTCACCACGGTGGAGGCGGGGGCGAAGGGGGCGTCGATGCCGTCGGCCGTCAGCTCGGCGTCGCCCACCGCGATCTTGCTGTCGAGGACGATGTCGCAGTGGTCCTTGAGGTACGTGCCCGACACGTGCCGCGACTTGGTGCCCGTCGCGTAGGCCACCGAGGTCACCCCGATGACCTTGAGGCCGATGGCCCGCGCGTTCATGGCCATCTCCACCGGCAGCGCGTTGCGGCCCGAGAGGGAGATGATCACCAGGACGTCGCCGTCGGAGGCGGGGCTGCTGTCCAGGACCGCGCCGGCCAGGCCGTCGACCCGCTCCAGCGCGCTGCCCAGGGTCGCGGGCATGACGTCGACGCCGGCGGTGCCGGGGACGGCCAGGAAGTTCATCAGGGCGAGGCCGCCCGCCCGGTAGACCACGTCCTGCGCGGGCAGCGAGGAGTGTCCGGCGCCGAACGCGAACAGCCGCTTCCCGCCCGCGACGGCCTCCGCGATCACGGCCCCGGCCTCGGCGATCCGCGCCCCCTCCTCGTCCCGGACCCGCTCCAGCAGGCCGATGGCGGCGTCGAAGAACTGCCCGGCCAGCTTGCTCTCGCTCATACGCCGAAGGCCCTTCCAGGGTGGGGTGCGGTGGGTGCGTCGTCGGTGTCCGCCGCTCACCGTGCGGTCTGGACCAAGGGCCTGTCAATACGGACGTCAATCCGTGGACCAAAGCCCTGGTACGCGTGCGCGCGCCGTTCCCGGGGAGTACCGCGGGGGTTTCCGGGAGATGTCCCGTACATGCCTTGACGCTCGGCGCGGGACGGTTGTCGGCCCGATGCGTCAGAATTGGGGACAGGGCCAGCGCACGCAATCCGAGGGGCACGAATGTCCGGACTGATCGACACCACGGAGATGTATCTCCGCACCATCCTGGAGCTGGAAGAGGAAGGTGTGGTCCCCATGCGCGCCCGGATCGCCGAGCGGCTGGACCAGAGCGGCCCGACGGTGAGCCAGACGGTGGCGCGCATGGAGCGGGACGGCCTGGTGGCCGTCGCCAGCGACCGGCACCTGGAGCTGACGGACGAGGGCCGCAAGCTCGCGACGCGGGTGATGCGCAAGCACCGCCTCGCCGAGTGTCTGCTCGTCGACGTCATCGGCCTGGAATGGGAGCAGGTGCACGCCGAGGCCTGCCGCTGGGAGCACGTGATGAGCGAGGCGGTGGAGCGGCGGGTGCTGGAACTGCTGCGCCACCCGACCGAGTCGCCGTACGGGAACCCGATCCCGGGGCTGGAGGAGCTGGGGGAGAAGGCCGAGGCCGATCCGTTCCTGGAGGACGGCATGGTCAGCCTGTCGGAGCTGGCCCCGGGCAGCGAGGGCAAGACGGTCGTCGTCCGCCGGATCGGGGAGCCGATCCAGACCGACGCCCAGCTGATGTACACGCTGCGCCGGGCGGGCGTACAGCCCGGTTCGGTGGTGAGCGTGACGGAGTCCCCGGGCGGGGTGCTCGTCGGCAGCGGCGGCGAGGCCGCCGAGCTGGACGCCGAGATCGCCTCGCACGTCTTCGTCGCCAAGCGCTGACGTCCGCCGTACGGGGCGGGGTCGTGTGAAGGGTCCCGGCGCCTCACGGCGCCGGGACCCGTCCTCCCCCGGTTGACCTGGAGCCCCGAGCTCTCAAGGTCATCCCCTTCGGACCGTCTTCCCCGAGCGGCCCGCCTCCCTGTGGAAAGGATCTCCATCGGCAGCGGCCGCCAATCCTTGAGCAAGGTCACTCGAAAGAGCGGTGTTGTCGGCGAGACGCCCGGTTTCGAATGCGGGTTCGATAGTCTGGCCGGGAGCGAAGGGGGTGCATCTGCGGTGGTACAGCGCATCGATGTGACGGGGGCCGACGGCGTCCGCCTTGCCGCCTGGGAGTTCCGCGAACCGCCCGCGGAGCCCCGGCATCCGCCGGTCCTGTTACTCCACGGCCTGATGGGCCGCGCCCTGCACTGGGCCGGCACGGCGCGCTGGCTCGGCGAGGACCGCCGGGTCGTGGCCCTGGACCAGCGCGGGCACGGCCACAGCGAGCGGCCGCCCGCCGGCACCGATCTCCGCGGGGCCCTGGGCCGCGAGGCGTTCGTGGCCGATGCCGAGGCCGTCATCGAGCGGCTCGGCCTCGCCCCCGTGGTCCTGATCGGCCACTCCATGGGCGCCCTCACCGCCTGGCAGCTCGCGGCCCGGCGCCCGGATCTCGTCCAGGCCGTGGTCATCTGCGACATGCGGGCCTCCGCGCTCGGCGAGGCCTCGCAGCAGGAGTGGGAGGAATGGTTCCGGCGCTGGCCGCTGCCCTTCCCCACCCAGGACGCCGCCCGCCGCTGGTTCGGCGAGGACGATCCCCGGGTGGAGCGCCCCGACCCCGGCCGCGGTGCCTTCTTCGCCGAGGTCATGCACCGCGCCCCGGACGGCTGGCGCCCGCTGTTCTCCCGCCACCAGATGCTGACGGCCCGCGCGACCTGGGTCCACGACGCCCACTGGGAGGAGCTGGCCCAGGTCGGCTGCCCCACCCTGGTCGTCCGCGGTCTCGACGGCGAGCTGGGCCGGGCGGAGGCCCAGGAGATGGTCCGCGTCCTCCCGGCCGGCCGGTACGCCGAGATCCCCGACGCCGGCCACTACCTCCACTACGACCAGCCGGCCGCCTGGCGGGCCGCCCTGGAACCGTTCCTGGAGTCCGTCACGGCAGCCGCCCCCTGAGGCGCCGGCCCGTCACGTCACGGTTCCCCCGGCGAGCGGGCCGGGGGAACCGGGGCGGGGGTGGCGGGCCGGGTGTGCCGATGTGCCGATGACGAGCCGGTACGGCCCTCCGTACCCGACCGGAGCGGGCACGGGATGTCGGGTGCGGCAGCCTTGTTCCTTCCTAGCGTTGGTGAGCGAAAGGGAAGGAGGCCGGGGGTGCTGGATCGGCTGAACACGGCCATGGAGCACATCGAGGACCACCTCGACGGGCACGTCGACGTGCCCGCGCTGGCGCGGATCGCGGTCACGTCGGAGTACCACTTCCGGCGGCTGTTCTCCTCGCTGGCGGGGATGCCGCTGTCGGAGTACGTCCGGCGCCGCCGGCTCACCGTCGCGGCGGCCGAAGTGCTGGCCGGGGAACCGACCTTGCTGGAGATCGCGGTCCGCTACGGCTACACCTCGGGGGAGGCCTTCGCCCGCGCGTTCCGTGCCGTGCACGGGGTCGGGCCCGGCGAGGCCAGGCGTACCGGCGCGGCTCTGAACTCGCAGCCCCGGCTGTCCTTCCGCCTCACCGTCGAAGGGAACAGCACCATGCGGTACCGCATCGTGGAGAAGGAAGCGTTCCGGGTCGTGGGCAGGAAGGCCCGCGTCCCGCTGATCTACCAGGGCGTCAACCCGTACATCGCCGAGCACATCCAGAGCATCCCGCCGGAGGCGATGCTGCGGATCGCCGGACTCTCGGACCAGGATCCGCAGGGGGTGGTGTCGGCGACCGTGCGGCTGTCGGACGGCTTCGAGGAGGGGAGCGAACTCGACTACTACCACGCGGTGGTGTCCTCAGCCGCCGAGCCGCCCGAGGACCTCGACGTGCTGGACTGCCCGGCGGGCACCTGGGCCGTGTTCGAGAACTCCGGGCCGTTCCCCGAGGCGTTGCAGCGGATGTGGGGTGACGTGGCCGCCCAGTGGATCCCGTCCAACCCGTACGAGTACCGCCCGGGGCCGGAGATCCTGCGCACCCGCCCGTCGCAGGACGACCCTGCGTGGTCCGACGCGCAGCTGTGGATCCCGGTGACCCGCACCACGGCCTGAGCCGGGCGCCGAACGACGCGTCCGGGGTCGGGCGGGGGTCGGGGCGGGGGCCGGGCGGTGCCGGGGCGCGGTCCCGCCCGGCCCCGGCACCGTAACGGCAGGGCTCGGCCCCGGGCGGCCTGGCCGGCTCCTGGGGGCGAGGGGCTCCCGGCATAGCGTTCATCCGCATCCATTGCAACGCATGTGCCGCTCAACGTTGCGTTAGATCCAGCCTCGTTGCAATGATTTAACGGCTTTGACCTGCGTGAACTCTGCTCCAGCGCAACGAGTCTGTTGCCTACTTAATGAACGCAACGTAGCTTTCGGTCATCGGAAAAAACGAGCCGAAGGAAGACACCATGCAGAAGTTCGCCACCCCCGCCCCGGTCGCCGCCGTCCTCGACATCCCCGCGGGACACATCCGGCTCATCGCCGCCGACCGGAGCGACACCACCGTCGAGGTCCGGCCCGCGAACGCCACCAAGGGCCGTGACGTCAAGGCCGCCGAGCAGATCACCGTCGAATTCCGCGACGGCGTCCTGCACGTCGCCGCCGCACCGGCCAAGAACCGGATCCTCGGCAACTCCGGATCGGTCGAGCTGACCATCCAGCTCCCCGCCGGCTCCCACGTCGAGGCGAAGGCCGCCGCCGCCGAACTCCGCGGTGTCGGACGCCTCGGCGACGTGACCTTCGAAGGTGCCCAGGCCACCGTCAAGCTCGACGAGACCGCCGGCGCCCGCCTCACCGTCCAGGCCGGCGACATCACCGTCGGCCGCCTCACCGGCCCCGCCCGGATCAGCACCCAGAAGGGTGACCTCCGCATCACCGAGGCCCGCCGCGGCACCGTCGAACTGCGCACCGAGCACGGCGAGATCGCGATCGGCGCCGCCCGCGGAACCTCCGCCACCCTCGACGCCGGCACCGCCTACGGCCGCATCCACAACTCCCTCGGCAACGCCGACGGCGCCGACGCCGCCCTCACCATCCGGGCGACGACCTCCTACGGCGACATCACCGCCCGCAGCCTCTGATCCGCAGCCTCGAAAGGGACCCCTCTCATGACGAACCTGGCCATCGCGGCGAACGGGCTGCGCAAGTCCTACGGTGACAAGACCGTCCTGGACGGCATCGACCTGGCCGTCCCCGCAGGCACCGTCTTCGCCCT
>NZ_JBEXKC010000116.1:0-17939 GCF_040609475.1 Streptomyces sp. NPDC004667
GTTTCTGTTTTGTTATTCGGTTTCATATCCCTTCCTTCAACGCCTTAATCGGCTGGGGGGGTACGGGCCGCATGCGGCCCGTACCCCCCTTCCCTTTTCACGCTTTCCGCGCTTTCGCGCGCCACCGTTCCCCGCCGGTGTCAGCCGAGCTGGGAGACGATCATCACGCAGTCCTCCAGCGCCTTGGTGGCGTGGCCCTTGCCGTGCGTGTCCTCGACCAGCTGGGTGTTGCCGGGTACGAAGGTGCGCCAGGTGCCGTCGCTGACACCGCACTCCATCCGGCCGCTGACCAGGGTCATGATCTGGCGGCGCGGGGCCGGGTGGAAGTCGCCGAACCACCCGGCCGGGATGTAGAGGTAGACGGCCTGCTTGGCCGGCACGCCCTCGGAGACGAACAGCGAGGGCGCGGGCGGGGCGAAATTCACCGCCGTCACCTCCAGCGTCTCGTCGATGAAATGCGATTCCCCGTTCTCGTCGGCGTACAGACGCGATACGGCAATCTTGGCGGTCTCGGCGCTCACGGGAACTCCCCTGGTACCAGATTAGAAGTGGCTCGATCTCCTTCGATTATCCCAGTCACCACTGATCGCCCCCTGACCGGTGCCCGTATTCCCTTCTCAGATATCCATCAGCACGGTGTCAGCCGCCCCGTGCCAAGCTGATGTCACAGAAAGGCCGAGGAGAGGTTCCCAAAGCGGCCTAATGGGGTCCGGAATATCGCCGGACGGGCTCTGCCCACGCAGGTTCGAATCCTGCCCTCTCCGCAAGGTGCTCATCCCAGGCACGCGCATCCCGATCCGGTACCAGGGGTGCGCGTGTCTTTGGCATGAGGGGCCCGCACCCACCCGCAGCGGTGCGCGGGGCCCGCGAGCGCCTCCCCTTCGTCCCCGGACCCGCGACGCGCGACGCGCGGAGCGGACGCGGCCGGCCGGCATCCCGCCCGCCGGCACCCGCCCGCCCCGGGCCCTTGTGCCCGCGGGTCCCGTCGACGGATCCGCACCCACTTCCCCATCTCCGGCGCGACCCGAACAGGCGTCGTTTTCCGAGCGACCCCGAGAGACATGGAGACGCAGTTGCCCAGCACCGACAACCACACCGTGCCCACGATCCGCAGGACCGACGCCGCCGCGCTCGTGGAGGAGGTCTCCTCCTGGCTGACCGTGGACGCCGACGAGATCGACGCCAAGTTCCTGGGCGAGCGCTCGCGCGTCGTCGAGGCGGTCGGCGAGATGAACTCCGCCGCCGTCACGGGCCCCGACCGGGCCGACGCCCACTACCACCAGCAGCTCCTGCTGTCGCGCATCTACCAGACGGTGATGCAGATACCGGACCAGCCGACGGCCGAGGGCTCGGTGCTGCTGCACGAGGTCACCCGGATGCTGGAGAACGCCACCCTGGCCGCCGAGGACGCCCACCTGGAGCCCGGCCTCCTGGAGTCGGCGCCCACCGAGCCCAAGCAGTTCCTGTCCTGGCTCAAGCAGCTGGTGCGCAAGCACCGCGCCTTCAAGCACCCCTACTACACCGACTTCATCAACCGCGAGGCCCGGGAGGAGGACCTGCGCACGTACGTCATCCAGGAGTCGCTGATCGACGGCCGCTTCGACGACTTCCTCGCGATGATGCAGATCGGCACGGCCGGCGCCAGCAAGATGGAGATCGCCGGGAACTACTGGGACGAGATGGGCAACGGCGATCCCGAGGCCGTGCACACCCACCTCTTCAACAAGATCTACGAGGTGTTCGACGTCCGCACCGAGGACCTCGAAGCCGCCATGACCACCACCGACCTGCACTCCGGCAACCTCGCGGTGCTGCTGTGCCGGTACCGCCACCTCTACCCGGAGGCGGTCGGCTTCCTCGGTATGACCGAGTGGCTGGCCCCCGACCGGTTCCGCAACGTCGTCCGGGCCTGGGAGCGCCTGGGGCTGCCCGAGGTCGGCATCACCTACCACCGGCTGCACATCACCATCGACTCGCAGCACGCGGCGGGCTGGTTCCACAACGTGGTCATCCCGAGCGCCGACACCGCGTACATGCGCCGCGGCATCGCCCGGGGCGCCCTGTGGCGGGCCAACTCCTCCGCCCGGCACCTCGACGAGCGCCTGGACCTGGCGCGGCCCGCCGCGGAACGGGCCGCCGCCGAGCGCACGCCCGTCGCCGCGGGCTGAGCCGTGCCGACGGGTGCGCACGGGCTGCGCGAGCACGGCTTCGCGCCGGTCGTCCTGCCGCCGGTCCCGGCGGCGGTCACCGCGGGCTTCCGCGACCACCCGTACCGGCCGCTGCGGCTGCGGATGTCCTGGACGGCGGACGACGACTGGCTCTTCCAGTACGTCCCGCCGTCCGGGGCGCCCGGCCCCGGCGGCGGTCCGGTACGCGACCTCGCGGACCGGCGCCTGGCGGCGGGGCTCGGCTCCCTCCTGCGGCGCACGCTCAGCGGAGCGTGGCTCGACGTCCACGCCGACTGGCTGATCGGGCTCCACCGGATCCGGACCGTCGCCCCGGCCGGGACGACGGTCCGGGTGGAAGCACCCGAACCCCCCTCACCGGACTGCGAGTTCACCCTCCTCGCGCTCCTGGGCCGGGAGGGGGCGGGCAGCCTGCGCTCCCGCCTCTACGGCCCGGGCGGCGCCTCGGCGCCGCTGCTGGAGGCCGCGCCACGGCCCGGGCAGGGCCTCCTGCTCGACCGGCGCACGGTCACCGACGACCTCCACGAACTGCTGGCCGGGCCCGACGGCCCGGTGACCCAGGACCTCCTGACCGCCCACCTCTCCCCGGCCGCCGGCCCGGTGGCCTCGGCCCTCCGCATCCGCCCGATGCTGGTCCGCGGCCCCGCCGGCACCCTGATCCACACCCGCCCGGCCCTGCGCTGACCTCCGGTGGTGTCGGGGTGGCTCCTCCCGCCGCCGGGAGGAGCCACCCCCCTCCCGCCCCCGGGCGGGAGGGGGTCCGGCGTCCTCCCCGAGCGCACGGCGCAACCAGTCCAGCGTCCCCTGCCCGAGCAACTCGTCGGCGAGCCGCCGCCCGGTCTCGGTCGTCAGCCGCCCCCGGCTGTTGTCGACCCACCGCTGCGCGGCGGCGTACCCCTGCGCCCGGTACTCGATGCCCTGGAGCATGCACTCCAGCTTGTCGGCGTCCCGCGCGCAGACCGCCTCCGGTGAGTCCCCGTCCTCGTACTCGGCGACCAGCTCCCGGATCGCCGAGGCCAGCACCTCGGGCATCCCCGCCGTCTGGTCGGCCGTCACGGCCCGCGGGTCGCCCGCCGGCGCGTACTGCTTCCCGAGGTGGTTGACGTCCCCGGTCCGGCTCTCCTGCGTGTCGTGCCACACCGCGAGGAAGGCGGCCCGCGCGGGGTCGGCGCCCTCCAGCTTCGCGATGACCGAGGCGATCAGCGAGGCCCGCCACGAGTGCTCGGCGACGCTCTCGGGCTGCTTGACGCCGGCCATCCACCAGCCCGTACGGGCCGTGTTCTTCAGCGTCCCCGCCTCATAGAGGAACCGCGCCACCGCGGACAGGTCGTCAGCCACGTCTGTTCTCCTTCTCACGCCTCGACCGCGTCGAGCGCCAGGCCCCACGGATACGGTCGCTTCTCCCCGGGCGCGTTCGGTTCGAAGCCGTCCGGTCCGTACAGCACGCGGACTCCGGCGGCACGCAGGGTCTCCAGCGACAGCGGCAGCTGGGGGTGCCGGGCGTACGCCGAGTTCACGCACGGCATCACCGTCATCGGGATGCCCTTGCCGATGCCCTCGGCGACGAACCCCACGAGCCACGTGTCGGTGATGCCGAGGGCCCACCGGTTGATGGTGTTCGTCGTCGCCGGAGCCACGAGCACCGCGTCCGCCGGCGGCCACACGTCCGGCTGACCGGGCCGCTTGTAGCGCGAACGCACCGGATGCCCCGTCAGGGCCGCCAGCCCCGGCAGACTGTCCTCGAGCCAGTCGGCGGCCGCAGGGGTGAGGCCCAGGCAGACGTCCCAACCACGGCGCTGTGCCTCCTCGACCACACCGGCGACCTCGAAAACCGGCGGGGCCGCCGAGCACAGCAGGTACAGGGTCCTCGTCGTCATGACGCCCGAGCCTATGCAATCGCCCCCGGTGCGGGTGCAATCGGGAGCAACGGAGGACCCGGCTCACCGCTCACGGGTATGTTCCTCGGCGACGAGTCCTTGGACGGAGACCGGCATGCCTCTACCCGACGACGAACACACCGGCCATCGGATCCGGGAACAACGACGCCTCTCCCGCCTGACGCAGCGCGAGTTGGCCGACCGGATCCCGTACAGCCTCAGCCTCCTGAACCAGGTCGAGTGCGGCGCACGTCCCGCGACTCCGAGCTTCGTGGCAGCCGTTGCGCACGCGCTGCGCGTGGACACGTCCAAGTTGACAGGGCCCACCGCCGTGACCGCGCTTCCCGCCGACCGACTGCTCGCGCTGGTCGCCCCGATCCGGGAAGCCCTCGACCGTTTCGACCTCGGACCGAACCCCGACCTCACCCACGTACGGCCCGCGCCAGCCCTGGTCGCCGAGGCCGACACCCTGTGCCGACAGGTGCGGGCCACGCACCTGCGCGCGGCGGCGCGGGCGCTGCCGACCCTGATCGTGGAGCTGACCCACACCGTGTGGACGGAGCCGTCCGCAGCGCTGTGGCGGGCCCTCGCATCGGCGTACCGGACCGCTCACGACGTAGCGCTGAAACTCGACTACCCGGACCTTGCCCGCGTCGCCCTGGACCGGATGGGCTGGGCCGCGGGCCGGGCGTCGGATCCGTGCATCGAGGCGGTGCAGCGGTACAAGCGCGCGACCTTGTGGCGTTGCGCAGCCAGCGTGCCGCTGATCACATCGGGGCAGGTACTGCTCGCCGGGGAGACAAGCCGTGAGGCTCTCGCCGTGACCGGGCAGCTCCATTTGGGCCTGGCCACCGTGGCCGCGAAGAACGGGGACGCCACCGCGGTGGAGACACATCTCGCTGCCGCTCGGGACACGGCGGACCGGGTCGGCGGCGAGGCGGGCGATGTGCACTGGCTCTCCTTCGGGCGGGTCAACGTCAAGCTGCACGAAATCGGCACGTCGATCGCGATGCGCGACTTCGACGAGGCCCTCGGCCGGGCCCGCGCGCTGAAGCTGCCGCCGGCGACGCTGACGTCCCGGCGCGCCCGCTACCTCGTGGACCGCGCATTGGTGGAGATGGAGGCAGGCTCGGCCAGGACGTCGCTCGGATTCTTGGCTGAGGCCAGGAAGGTCGCACCGGAGCAGACCCGACACCCGCCGGGTACCCGGGCCACGATTCGGGGGCTGGTTCACATGTCGCGGCGAGCGCCCGACGGTCTGGGCGGAATGGCGCGCTGGATCGGCCTATAGCGCTCACGGCACTCACAGATCTGTGAGCGTTCACGCCCCGACATACTCCCAGACTCGTCATCAGCACCCGCTGACGACCACAGGGAGCACCACCATGGACCCCAGCGAGACGCAGACCATCGAGGACCTCATCGGGCGGGCGATCGTGCCCTACTCGGAGCGGCCGGACGCCGAGGCGGTCGCGCGCCTCATCGACGATCTGATCAGCCAGGGGCAGGTGCTGCACGCCCGGGTGGCCGCGACGGCCGGCGGCCGGCGGACGGAGCGCACTGGGGCGGCGCTGGCCGAGTGGTCGTACTTCGTCGATGCCGGCCCGACGGGGCGGGGCGACCACGCGAACTGGAACCAGGCGCGGGCCCTGGCCCGCATCCTGCGGAACCTCCACTCCGCTCGCGCCGAACAGCCGAGCGGGGCGCGGTGACCGAGCCTCTGCGCCAGGCCCTGTACGTCGTGATCCTGCTCGGCGCGCTCGCCGTCATCGTCGTCGGCACCCGCTGACCCGCACCTGCCGGCACACGACAGAGGGAGACGCAGCATGACCAGTCCTCACCCGAACCCACCGCCGTTCAGCACGCGGCCCGGCGACCCCGTCCGGTTCCTGGTCACCGTGACGGCGAACTGCAACCACGGTGACCGGGAACCGATCAACCCCGGCGGGGGCGGGGAATAGGCTGCCCCGGCAACAGCCGTTGCCGCCGCGCGGCAGCGGCAGCGGCCGGGTCCCACTCGTGGGTTCGTCATCCCCCGGGTGGGCTGAGATCCTCCACCTCGCTCCGGCCGACGCCCCGCGTCAGCCGGAGCTTCGATCAGCCCGCCGCGCGCAGTAGTTCGTCCAGGTGGGTCAGGGTCTCGTCGCAGGCGGCGGCCGCGTCCAGGTCGTCGGGGGCGGCGGCGCAGGACTGGAAGCGGTCCACGAGCAGCAGGCCCGTCGTTTCGATCTCCTCGGACATCTCGTGACTCCCCTCAGACCGCGTTGCAGGCGCGGAAGACGTGGACCAGCGCGGGCAGGCTCGCCCGGTGCTGGAAGGCGATGTACTCCGGCAGGACGAGGGACGGCGCCCATTTCTGCTTGTACTCCAGCTGCGTGCGCGCCGGGTAGATGTGCGCGCCGTGCTCCCACAGGTGCTCCATGAACCAGTGGAACCCGAGGCTGTGGCCCGGGAACTGCGGGGCCGTCAGGGAGGTGAAGGGCGTGAAGCCGAAGTGCAGCCAGCGGGTGCCCTCGGCGGTGAACGCGTCGATGGCCGCCTTGTTGAGGGCCTCCATCACCCCGGGCGGGGAGTCGGGCTGCCGGCGGCTCAGGTCGTGCATCCAGCCCGGCTGGGGGCCGTACACCGGGGCGTAGGAGACGTAGCCGATCAGTTCGCCGTCGCGGACGGCGGCGAAGAGGCGGCGCAGGTGCTGGTAGCGGCCGCCGGTCTGGCCGACGAGGAACTCCAGCGGTTTGACGCCCTCGCCCTTGGTGGAGAGCCAGGCGGTGTCGAGGGCCGCGATCTGGTCGGCGTGGTCCTCGTAGGGGACTTCCTTGATCTCCAGGCCGCTGCGCAGGGCGCGGGAGATCTTGTTGCGCAGCTGCATGAACTTCGTGCCGGCCAGGGTGAAGGTCTCCAGGTCGACGGCGTACGAGGCGCCCATCTGGTTCACCGTGAAGCCCTGGTCGACGTAGACGTCGGCGTCCGCGCCCTGGAGCTGTACGGAGACGATCTCGCGGCCCTGCTCGGCGGCGAAGGCGACGAATCCCTCGAGCAGGCGGGCCCGGGGGCCGGCCGGTCCGGCCGGTCCGGCGGGTTCGAAGGGGGCGAAGGGGGCGAAGGGGCCGCCGAACTGGACCAGGTAGCGGCCCACCGGGCGGTAGACGATCACCCCGGGCACGTCCGGCAACCGGAAGTAGCTGTTCCCGTCGCTGAAGGCGAAATACGCGCTCGGATTTCCCGCGTCCGCGTACCGCCGGATGGCGTCGAGCGCGACATCCGTCTCCAGAATTACTGCGGTCATTTCAGATCCATTCTCCCGCCGACACTTCCCCACGACACTGCCCCACTTATGGCACGGGTCACCTCGCACCACAAGCCCACCCCACCCCACGGTCAGCCGTCCGTCAGGGGAGGGTCAGGAGAAAACGCAGGTCAGATGAGTGTCAGGCCTCAGTCAGACACCCAGTGAAACGATGCTTTCCGAATATTGGCTTTCGGATCGAAGGGATCACAGGAATACCTTTCCCCGGTCCGCAAGAGAATTCCCAGAGAGCCCGAGGTGAGCACGGCGATGCGTTCCCTGACGACAGCGCGCGGGATCTGCGAGCAATTCCACGCAGGTCTTCTCGACGCACTCGAAGACCTGCCGCTCGGCACCCGGGAGGGCGAGGACAGCCCGGTCCTGGAGCTGTACCGCAAGCACGGCGGCCCCGGGCTGCTGGTGCCGGCCGCGTACGGCGGCGCCGCGGCCGGCCCGCTGGAGGCGGTCCGGGTGCAGCGGGCGCTCGCCGCCGCCTCGCCCTCCCTGGGCGTGGCCACGGTGATGCACCACTTCACCGTCGCGATGCTGTTCCGGCTGGCGGAGGCCACCGGCCGGCTCACCCCGGCCCAGCTGAAGCTGCTGTCGGCGGTGGCCCCGGACGGGCTGCTGCTGGCCTCCGGCTGGGCCGAGGGGCGCACCGACCAGAACATCCTGGCCCCCTCGGTGGTCGCCGAGCGGCTCCCCGGGGGCGGCTACCGGGTCAACGGTTCCAAGAAGCCGTGCAGCCTGTCCGGTTCGATGGACGTGCTGACGGCCAGCGTCCAGGTGACGCACGACGACGGACGCTCCGGGCTGGCCCTGATGCTGATCCCGGCCTCCTCCCCCGGCATCACGACCCGGCCGTTCTGGGCCACCCCGGTGCTCGCCGCCTCGCAGAGCCACGAGGTGCGGCTCACCGACGTGGTGGTGCCCGAGGAGCTGGTCATCCACAGCACCCCCGAGGACGCGGAGCGGCTCGACGACCTCCAGACGGCCGGGTTCACCTGGTTCGAGCTGCTGGCCACCTCCTCCTACGTGGGCGCCGCGTCCGCGCTGGTCGCCCGGGTGCTGGAGGGGCAGCGGGGCACGGCCGCGGAGCGGGCGCAGCTGGCCGTACGGCTGGACGCGGCGGTCGCCCTCGTCGAGGGCGCGGCCCGCTCCCTGGAGGACGGCACCGAGGGCGACGAGGCGGTGGCCGCGGTGCTCACCGCGCGCTACGCGACGCAGGACCTGCTCGCCCAGACCGTCGACCAGGCCGTGGAGATGCTCGGCGGGATGGCCTACATCCGCTCCGGCGACGTGGCCTACCTGGCCTCCGCCGTCCGCGCCCTGGCCTTCCACCCGCCCTCGCGCGCGAGCGTCGCCGCCGAGCTGGCCGAGTACTTCGCCGGCGGCCCGCTGCGGCTGTCCTGACCCCGCGCCACCGGTACGCCACCGCCGCCCCGTCGGAAGGACACCCCTGATGGACATCAAGAACCCGGTCGAGTCACCGGTCACCTTCAACCTGCACCGCGCCGAGTACCTGGTCGCCTTCGCCGTGACGATCGGGTTCATCCTGTGGCACTTCACGGACATCAACTGGTTCGCGGCGATCGGCCTGTTCCTCTACATCGACCTCCTCGGCTACATCCCCGGCGCCATCGCCTACCGGCGCAGCGCCGACGGCCGGATCCCCAAGGCCTACTACGTCCTGTACAACACGATGCACAGCCTGCTCAGCGTGGCCGCCGTGGGCCTGCTGTGGATGTGGCTGATCGGCCCCGAATGGGCACTGCTGGCCCTGCCGTTCCACGTCTTCGGCGACCGGGGCGTCTTCGGCAACTTCCTCAAGCCCTTCGGCCTGCCCTTCGAGCCCGAGACCACCCCGCTGGTCGACCAGGTGACGGCCATGCTCAAGCGTCGCGGCGCCACCGACGGCCCGGTCCCGCTGCCCTACGAGGAGCACCCGGCGACCCGTGCCGCCACCGGCGCCGCCCCGGCCGTCGGGGTGATCCGGTGAGCCGCTACCCGACCTGGCTCACCGACCGGTCCGCCGCCGCCCCCGCCGAGGGGTACGAGGACCCCGAGGCGGCCCGTCTCGCGCTGCGCCGGCTCGCCTCCGGCGTGACCGTGCTGACGGTCAGCCGCGACGGCGTCCGGCACGGGACCACCGCCAGCGCCGTGGTCACCCTCTCCCGGGACCCGCTGGTGCTGGGCGCCTGCCTGCGGCCCACCTCCACCTTCGCCTCCATGGTCCGCCGGGCGGGCCGGTTCTCGGTGAACGTGCTCGGCTCGGCGCAGGACGACGTGGCCCGCCGCTTCGCCAACCCCGGACGCCCCCTCGGCGACGCCCAGTTCGAGGGCTTCGACTGGAGCACCGACCCGCTCACCGGCGCCCCGCTGCTGGGCGGCAGCCTCGCCCACATGGCCTGCCGGGTCCTGGGCTGGCACCAGGTCGGGGACCACGACATGCTCCTCGCCGAGGTCACGGGCGGGAGCCACACCGTCGACTCCCCGATGCTCAGCTTCGCCGGCCGGATGCACAGCGCGTGCGTCACCCCGGCCGCCTCCGTGTCCGTACCCGCTTCCCCCAGTGAGGTTGTGTCATGACCAGCGTTCCGCAGATCCCCGTCGAGGCCGACTGGGACCGCGCGCCCAACCTGCTCGACGGGGCCCAGGAGATGACCCTGACCGCCGAGGAGTGCGACCTGGGGTACTGGCTGTCGGCCGTCGCCCAGGGCACCCTGCGCGGGCGGGCCGAGGCCGGGCACGACGCCGGGACCCCCGCCCACATGCGCGAGGACGGGCCGCTGCGCCAGGCCCTCGTCCTGGAGCTGGGCAACCGCTCGCTGGCCGAGACCCGCGCGGTCGAGGTGCTCTCGCACTACGTGATCGGCGCGCCCGGCGTCGTCGAGCAGGAGTTCTTCACCACCCAGGTGATCGACGAGGCCCGGCACGCGATGATCTTCCGCAAGCACCTCACCGACCTGGGCGTGCCCCGGGCCGGGCTGCTGGACTTCATCAAGGAGCAGGGCGCCGACTACACCAAGCGGGTGCTGAACCCGATCGCCGAGTTCGCCACCTCCGTGGTGCGCGACGAGGGCGACTTCATCGGCGCCGTCGCGGTGTTCACCATCGTCATCGAAGGCGTCCTGGCCCCCGCCGCCGAGCTGAGCGAACGCAAGTGGACCCTGCTGGACCCGGCCGCCGCCGAGATCGCGCGCGGGGCGTCCATCGACGAGATCCGCCACCTCACGGTCGGCAGCTCCATCGTCCGCGAGCACCTGGCCCGCAACCCCTCGTACCGGCCGCGGCTGATCGAGCTGATCCGGCGCGGCCGGCGCCTGTGGGACGAGCTGCCGTCGGAGGAGTTCGTACTGGAACGCGAGGAGCTCTTCCAGCAGGGCATGTTCGCGCACGCCGAACTCCTCGACGGCTACGAGGTGTTCCCCGGCTGCAGGCTGCTGGAGACCACCCCGAAGCAGCGCTACGACCTCGCCGAGCAGTGGACCGACGACATGGCCGAGGTACGGCTGCCGTACATGGGCATCCCCGAGGCCGTCGACATCATCCGCAACCACCCGAGGTGATCCGGTGACCTCGACGATCCCCGCGAGAGGCACCCGCGAGGCCGCCGCCCCGCCGGCGCTGCGCCGGACCCTGACCACCCCCCGGATCGTGTTCCTCGTGGTCGCCGCGGCGGCCCCGATGTCCGGGGTGGTGGGCTCGGTGCCCCTCGCCTACGCCATCGGCAACGGGGCGGGGGTGCCCGCCACCTTCGCCCTGGCCGGGCTGATCCTGCTGTGCTTCTCCGTCGGCTACGCGGCGATGAGCCGGCACGTGGTCGGCGCGGGCGGCTTCTACACGTACATCGGCCAGGGTCTGGGCCGGCCGCTCGCCGTCGCCGGCGGGCTGACGGCCGTCGTCGCCTACACGGCGGCGGTCGCGGGCGTCGCCGGGGCCTTCGGGTACTTCGCCGAACTGGTCTCCACCGCCCACCACCTGCCGCTCCCCTGGCCGGTGTGGACGGGCGCGGCCCTCGCCCTGACGGCGGTCATGGGCTACCGGCGGATCGACCTGAGCGCCCGGCTGCTGGCGGTGCTGATGGTCGCCGAGGTGGCCGTACTGGGGCTGCTCGCCCTGGCCATCGGGGTGCGGCACGGTGCGGACACCCTGCCCGCCGCCTCCTTCCGGCCGGACACCGTGTTCTCCCCGGGCCTCGGGGTGGCGCTGATGTTCGCCCTGATCTCCTACGTGGGCTTCGAGGCGGCGGCGCTCTACGGCGAGGAGAGCCGCAACCCGAAGCGCAGCGTGCCCGTGGCCACCTACACCTCCGTCGTCCTGATCACCGTCTTCTTCGCGGTGATCAGCTGGGCGGCGGTCGGGGCGATCGGCGCCGACCGGGTCACGGACCGGGCCGGGAGGGAACTGGGCGACCTGTTCTTCCACCTCTCCGACGACTACCTCGGCACCTTCGCGACGAGCGTGATGCAGGTGCTGCTCTGCACCAGCCTGTTCGGGGCCCTGCTCGGGCTGCACACCGCCGCGAACCGCTACCTGTTCGTCCTGGGCCGCGAACGGGTCCTGCCGGCCTCCCTGGCCCGGATCCACCCGCGGCACGCCTCCCCGTACCGGGCGAGCGTGGTGCTGTCGGTGGCCACCGCCGTCGTCTGCGCCCTGTTCGCGCTCGCGGGGGCGCATCCGTACACGAACCTGGCCACCACCATGCTGGCGCTCGGCACGGTGGGGATCGTCGGCCTCCAGGCCGCCGTCGCCGTGGCCGTACTGGTCTTCTTCCGCCGGCACCCCGACGCCCACTGGTGGCGCACCCGGCTGGCCCCGGCCCTGGCCCTCGTCGGGCTGGTGGGCGCGCTGGTGCTGCTGCTGGACAACTTCCCCCTGGTCACCGGCACCACCTCCGCCTGGGTCAACCGGATCCCCTGGCTGATGGTCGGAGCCGCGCTCGGCGGGCTCGGCTACGCCGCATGGCTGCGGGCCCGAGCACCGCAGCGCTACCGCGCCCTGGCCACCGCCGCGCACGACACCGCCGACATCCCCTAACCGAGGAGCCGTCATGCACGACCCGCACCGCCTGCTCCAGGACGAGGCCCACACCGCCCTGGCCCGACGCGGACACCACCTGGACCGGGCCGCCCTGAGCGACCTGACGCAGCGGCGCGCCCGGCTCATCGCCGAACGGGACAAGCTGCGGGCCGAGCAGAACCGCTCCGCGCGCAGCGGCGTCCGCCCCGACGAGGCCGCCCGGGCCCGGATCCAGGAGGCCAAGGAACGCCTGCGGTCGGTGTCGGAGGAGCTCCGGGAGGCGGAGGAGGAGCTCGGCGCGCTGCTGTCGGCCGTGCCCAACCTGCCGCACGCGGACGTCCCCGACGGGACCGAGCAGGATCCGCCGGTGGTGCGCCGGGTCTGGGGCGAGGTGCCGGGCTTCGAGTTCACCCCGCGCGACCACGTGGACGTCGGCACCCGCCTCGGGATCCTGGACCAGGTGCGGGCGGCCCGGCTGTCGGGCTCGCGCTTCGCGGTGACCCGGGGCGCGGGGGCCCGGCTGGAGCGGGCGCTGGCGGCGTTCCTGCTGGACCTGCACACCACCGAGCACGGGTACACCGAGCACGGGGTGCCGCACCTGGTGACCCGGGAGACGATGACCGGCACCGGGCAGCTCCCGAAGTTCGAGGACGACCTGTTCCTGACGACCGCCGCCGACCGGGACCTGCTGCTGATCCCGACGGCGGAGGTGCCGCTGGTGAACCTGTACCGCGGGGAGACCCTCCAGGAGGGCGCACTGCCGCTGGCGCTGACCGCGTGCACGCCCTGCTACCGGGCGGAGGCCGGCTCGTACGGGCGCGACACCCGGGGGCTGGTGCGGCTGCACCAGTTCGAGAAGGTGGAGCTGGTGCGGATCTGCCGGCCCGAGCGGGCCGCCGAGGAGCTGGAGCTGCTGACCGGGCACGCGGAGACGGCCCTGCAGCGGCTGGGGCTGGCCCACCGGGTGGTGGAACTGCGGGCCGGTGACCTCGGGTTCGCCGCCCGGCGCACCTACGACATCGAGGTGTGGCTGCCGGGCCAGGGCACCTACCGGGAGATCTCCTCCTGCTCCGACTGCGGGGACTTCCAGGGCCGCCGGGCCGGCATCAAGGTCCAGGGCCGGGACGGCCGCAAGGAGTTCGCCGCGACCCTCAACGGTTCGGCGCTGCCGGTCGGCCGTACCCTCGTCGCGATCCTGGAGCAGTACCAGCGCGCGGACGGCTCGGTGACCGTGCCGCCCGCGCTGGTCCCGTACACGGGCTTCTCGGCGATCGCCCCGGACGGGACGCCGGTGATCAGCCCGTCGTGAGCCCGGTCCGCGCCAGGGCCCGCGCCCGCGCCCGTTCCCGTACGAGGTCACGGGCGCGGTCCGGCCACGGCAGGACCGCGACCGGCGGGAGCTCCCGCGAGACGAAGGCCGTCATGGCCCACGGGGAGTCCTGCAGGGTGGGCTGGAGGGCGGTGTGCCCGTGCCAGGGCAGGGTGCCGTGGCCGGTGATCCCGCGCAGGGTGACGGCCCCGTCCGGGCCGAAGTCCAGGTCGACCTCCCGCGCGCCGTCGGTCAGGCCCCGGCCGGTGGCCTTCACGGCGGCCTCCAGCAGGGTCCAGGCGTGGAAGAAGGTCTCGGGTTCCACGCCCGCCGGAACCCCCGGGTAGACGAAGGTGAGCACGTCGAGGCTGGTGGTGGACGGGCGGACCAGCTCCACGTCCACCCCGATCGGCCCGGTCTCGGTGGCGCCGAGCAGCAGCAGCCCGTCGGAGCGGGACCAGCTGACGTGGGTGCCGGGCTGGTCGGGCAGGTAGGGCTTGCCGGCCGGGTCGTAGTGGATGCGCAGGTCCCGCGCGTCGAGGCCCAGGCGGTCGGCGAGCAGGCGGCGGACGGTGAGCCGGGCGCGGAAGAAGCGGTGGGCGGCCCGCGCGTGGACGAATTCGGCGCCGCGCCGCAGTTCCTCGTCGGTGAGGCCCTCGGGATAGTGCGCGCTGATGTCGGTGGGGACGACCTGGTCGAGGTCGACCAGCCATGCGTCCATCATGCTCCTTTCTCGGACACAGGCCTTTCGTGGCCGCGTCCCGGCGCGGGACGCGGCCCCGGGGGGGCGCCTACAGGCCGAACACCCGCGTGCGCGAGCGCGCGGGGTCGCCGGGCCGGACGTGCAGCTGCCCGGCGGCCGGGAACATGACGGCCGCGGCGACCGTGCGTTCGGCGCGGATGTCACCCCGGTCCGGGACGCGCACGGGCGGGCGGGACAGCAGCGCGAAGTGGTCCTCGGCGGACGCGTCGGCGGGCAGGGCGGCCAGGCCCTCGTGGGCGGCGCGCAGCCGGCGCAGCGAGGAGTTGCGGGCGAAGACGTTCAGTTCGTCGGCCGGGGCGAAGTCCGGGTGGAGGAAGTGGTTGGTGTGGGCCAGGTCCCCGGGGGCGGCCTCGGTGACGCGCAGGTCGCCGTCGAGGTGTTCGACGTACAGGGCCCGTTCGGGGTCGCAGAGCATCAGCGAGCGGGAGCTGGCCAGGGGCAGGTCGGCGAGGATCTTCAGGGCCTGGTCGGTGTTGCCGGCGCTGTCCAGGAGGTGGCGGATGGCCAGGTACGGGGGTACTCCGGGGCGCCAGGTGCCGCCGAGGACCAGGTTCAGGCCGACGGCGAGGCCGTCGCTGTTGAGGCCGAGGTAGCCGAGGAGCCCGGCGAAGCTGAGGACCAGGGAGCGTCGGCCGGTGCCGGCGCGGGCGGTCTCCAGGACGCTGATGTGGGTGTCGAGGTCGCCGCTGAGGTCGACGGTCTGGGCGAGGACCGGCGGGCCGGCGGGGCCGGTGCGGGCGTAGGTGGTGCAGTCGCCGCCGGAGCGGACCTTGGAGTAGCCCATGGCCTCGCGGCGGATCTGGAGCAGCCACGCCTCGTCGGCGCTGATCCGGGCCCCGTCGGCGAGGCCGGCCACCTCCTCGGCGAGGTCGGGCAGGGCCGCCTCGACGACGGCCCGGTGGGCGGCGATGAGGGGCCGCAGGCCGGCCATGGTCGGGGGGCGGTCGGTGAGGTGGGCGAGGCGGGCGAGCCCGTCGTCGAGGAAGGCCCGCAGCGGCCCGGCGAGGGCCGCGCCGTGGGCGCGGCCCATCTCGTAGGGGGTGCCCGCCGCCCGTATGTGGGTGATGTCGGGGCGGGCGGTCCCGCCGGTCCCGCTCATGCCGGTACGGCCTTCTTCGGGCCGCGCGCCAGGAGCGCCCGGACGGCGGGCCATTCGGCGCGCAGCACGCTGTAGAAGACGGCGTCGCGGCGGCGGCCCCCGGGCATGTAGTTGAAGCTGCGCAGGACGCCTTCCTCGGTGGCGCCGATGTTGGCGAGGCCGCGGCGGGCCTGGACGTTGAGGACGTCGGTCTTGAACTCGGCGCGTTCGGCGCCGAGCACCTCGAAGGCGTGCTCCAGGAGCAGGGCCTTGGCCCAGTGGTTGACGCCCCGGCCGCGGAAGTCGCGGCCGAGCCAGGACCAGCCGATCTCCAGGCGGCGGTCGGCCTCGGCGAGGTTGCCGAAGCTCATGCTGCCCGCGATGCGGCCGCTGTCCTTGTCGGTGATGGTGTAGACGAAGCGGCGGCCGGCGGCGTGGTCGGCGAGGTTGGTGTCGAAGAAGGCCTCGAAGTCGGCGTCGGTGTCGACGGCGGCGACGAAGTAGCGCCAGATGTCGGGGTCCATGGCGACGGCCCGGACGCCCTCGCGGTCGGCCTCGGTGATCGGGGTGAGGCGGACCCGGTCGTTCTCCAGGACGGCGGCGGCGTGCTCGCTCCAGCTCATGGCTCAGGCTCCGGTGGTGGCGTGGTGGCGGGTGAGGGCGTCGGTGACGTCGCGCAGGGTCCGCATGTCGGCGAGGTCGTGCTCGGTGAAGTGGGCCAGGTCGACGCCGGTCTCCTCGCAGACCTCCGTGAGGAAGAGGACCTTGTTGAGGGAGGTCAGCCCGTAGGCGGCGACCATGTCGGCGGCGGGGTCGATGGCGTGGGGTTCGACCTCGGGGATCAGTACGAGGGAAAGCTGTTCGCGGGCGGCCGTTTCGATCTCGGACGGGTTCTCAGGCATGGATTCCGGCCTCCTGGGTGTGCAGCGGGGAGTGGTAGGCGGCCCGGATGTCGGGGCGCTTGGGCTTGTACTGGGAGGTCAGCAGGCCGTTGCCGATGCTGAACGGCGGGTCGGCGACCACGACCCGGCTGATCCGCTCGTCGGGGGTGGTGGCGGCGTTGGTCGCGGCGAGCCGGGCGGCGATGGCGCGGTCGTCCGCGGGCCGGGCGGCCGGGGAGACCACGGCGACGAGTTCGGTCTGGGTGGGGCTGAAGACCACGCACTCGGCGATCGCGGGGTCGGCGCGCATCAGTTCCTCGATGGGCCGCACGACGACCTTCTTGCCGTTGTCGAGGACGATGACGTCGTCGGCGCGGCCGTGGACGAAGAGGAAGCCGTCCTCGTCGAGGTGGCCGAGGTCGCCGGTGCGGACGGTGCCGTCGGGCGAGAAGACCTTCTCGGAGTCGCCGGGGCGGGCGTACTCGTAGTGGTTGTTGACGGGGTGGGTGCTGCGGACGCTGATGACCCCGTCCTCGCCGATCAGCACCTCCTTGCCGCGGACCGGTCGGCCGACGCTGCCCTCGCGGTGGGCGCCGGGGTGGTTCTTGGTGACGATGCAGGTCTCGTTGAGCCCGTAGCCCTCGTAGATCGGCAGTCCGGCGTCGGTGAAGAAGCGCAGGACGTCGGGGGAGGCGGGCGCGGATCCGGTCCACAGGTAGCGGACGCGGTCGCCGAACACCGCGCGGGCCACGTCGGGGAGGGTGCGGCCGGCCGGCCGGCGCATCCGGCCCTCGATGGTGCGGCGGGCGGACTCGTAGAAGGCGGGGACGCCCATGACCACGGTGGGACGGACCCGGCGCAGGGTCGCGAAGGCGGCCTCGTAGGTGGTGACGGTGACGTCGTGGCCGTACAGCAGGGCGGAGTACACCCAGTAGCGCTGCTGGAGGAGGGAGAGGGGGAGGAAGACGAAGAGGTGGTCGTCCGGGGTGTGTTCGAAGATCTCCTGGACGGCGGTGAGGGCGCTGTCGATGCTCCCGGCGGTCGCGCCGAGGCCCTTGGGGACGCCGGTGCTGCCGGAGGTGAACTTGACGGTGGTGACGTCGCGGGCGCCCCAGGTGACGGGGGGCAGCGGGGCGTCGGCGGAGCCGGTGGGCTCCGTCAGGTCCCAGATCCGGTCGGTGGTGAGGGTGTCGGGGACGTCGGTGGGCTGGTCGGTGCAGAGCAGGTGCAAGCCGTAGCGGTCCATGAGGGCGGTGGACGGGGTGAACTTGCCCGGTTCCAGGCCCGCGGTCTGTGCGCCGAGGCGCAGTGCGGCCAGGTCGAGGAGCACCCATTCCAGGCTGTTGGCGGCGAGGATGCCGATGCGGTCGCCGGGGCCGATGCCGTAGGTGTCCCGCAGGTGGTGGGCGAGGCGGCCGGCGCGGTCGTGGAGTTCGCGCAGGGGGATGGTCCTGGTCCCGTCCAGGCCGAACGACCCCATCGAGGTCATCCCCACCGGGTCGACCGCTCTGGACATCGCCCTCGGCGTCGGCGGGCT
>NZ_JBEXKC010000117.1:0-17765 GCF_040609475.1 Streptomyces sp. NPDC004667
CGTTCCTGTCGACCGTCACCGGTGAGTGGGTCGAGGGCCCCGAGCTGGACGGCGCGTACTGGTTCCGCAACCTGCGTCAGACGGTGGAGCTGGAGGGGGCCACGCGGACGCTGCTCGATCAGGGGTTCGGTGTGTTCATCGAGTCCAGCCCGCATCCCGTGCTGACGGTCGGGCTGCAGGAGACGGTCGAGGACGCGGGCCGCGAGGCCGCAGTCCTCGGTTCCCTGCGGCGCAATGAGGGCGGTCTGGAGCGGTTCTGGCTCTCCCTGGGTGAGGCCTACGTACGTGGTGTGGCCGTGGACTGGGACGCCGTGTTCGCCGGAACCGGCGCACAACGCGTCGACCTGCCCACCTACGCCTTCCAGCGCGACCGCTTCTGGATCGACGTACCGGTCTCCGCCGTCGGCGACGTGGCCTCCGCCGGACTCGGCAAGGCCGAGCACCCGCTGCTGGGCGCGGCCGTCGAACTGCCGGATTCGGACGGGTTCCTCTTCACGGGCCGCCTGTCCCTCACGACCCACCCCTGGCTGGCCGACCACCGCGCAGCCGGTGCCGTGCTGCTGCCCGGCACGGCCTTCGTGGAACTCGCGCTGCACGCCGCCCAGCGGGCCGGCAGCACCGTCCTGGAGGAACTGACCCTGGAAGCCCCGCTGGTGCTCCCCGAGCGCGGGGCACTCCAGCTCCGGCTGTCGGTGGCGGCCCCGGACGCGGACGGACGGCGGGCACTGCACGTGTACTCGCGTCCCGAGGCCCGGGACGGCGAGGACGGCCGAGGCGCCGAGAGCGAGCCGTGGACGCGGCACGCCGCCGGTGTGCTCGGTGCGGCGGACACCCCGGCCGCGGCGCCGGCCCCGGCTCCGCGGACCTGGCCCCCGGCGGGCGCCGACGAGCTCGAAGTGGACGACCTGTACGAGCTGTTCGCCGCCGGCGGATACGCGTACGGACCGGCCTTCCGCAACCTGCGGGCGGCCTGGCGGCTCGGCGACGAGCTCTTCGCCGAACTCTCCCTCGCCGAGGGGCCGCAGGCCGATGCCGCGCACTTCGGCGTGCACCCGGCGCTGCTGGACGCGGGCCTGCACGGCCTCGCCCTCGGCTCCTTCCTCACCGCCGACGACGAGGAGCCCGGCGCGGAGGCCCGGATGCGGCTGCCCTTCGCCTTCACCGGCGTCGGCCTGCACGCCGTCGGGGCGGACGCGCTGCGGGTGCGGCTGGCCCCGGCCGGATCGGGAGCCGTGTCCCTCACGGCCTTCGACGAGCAGGGCGAGCCCGTCGTGTCGGTGGAGTCGCTGCTGCTGCGCACGCTCGACCCGGCCGCGCTGACGTCGGCCCGCTCCGCGTTCCACGAGTCGCTGTTCCGCCTGGAGTGGCCCGCCGTTCCCGCCGCGGCCGCCGACCCCGCCGCCACGGCCGGCCGCTGGGCCCTGGTCGGGCCCGACACCCTCGGCCTGGAGGCCGCGCTGCGAGGGGCGGACGCCACCGCCGACGTCTACGGAGACCTCGACGCCCTCGGCGCCGTGGTGACCGCCGGACAGCCGGCGCCGGACACCGTGCTCGTCACGTACGCCACGCCCGGAGCCGGTGCCGCCGAGGGTCCGCAGGACACGGCCGGGACCGCCCGGCAGGCGACCCGCGACGCCCTCGCGCTCGTACAGGCCTGGCTGGCCGAGGAGGCGTTCGCCGGCTCCCGCCTCGCGGTGCTCACCCGGGGCGCCGTCGAGGCGCTGCCGGGCGAGGGCGTGGCGGACCTGGCGCACGCCTCGGTCTGGGGCCTGCTGCGCTCGGCGCAGTCGGAGAACCCCGGCCGGTTCCTGCTGATCGACCTGGACTCCGGAGCCGACGCCGCGCGGGCGGCACACCCCGCGCTGCTGGCGGCGGCCGTGGCCAGCGGCGAACCGCAGCTCGCCCTGCGCGGGGGAGTACTGCGCGCCGCCCGGCTGGCCAGGGTCCCGGCGGAGCGCCCCGAGCCGCAGGAGGCGGCGGCGGAAGGCGCCGCCGCCGAGGCCGCGCGGCCGGCACCGGTCCCCGTGCCGGACCCGGACGGCACCGTCCTGATCACCGGCGGCACCGGCGTGCTCGGCAGCCTCCTGGCCCGGCACCTGGTGACCGAGCACGGGGCCCGGCGCCTGCTGCTCACCAGCCGGCGCGGACCGCGTGCGGCCGGCGCGGCGGAACTCGTCGCGGAACTCGCCGCGCTGGGCGCCGAGGCGGCCGTCGTCGCCTGCGACGCGTCCGACCGGGAGGCCCTGGCGGCCCTGCTGGCCGGGATCCCGGCCGAGCACCCGCTCACCGCCGTCGTCCACACCGCGGGGCACCTCGACGACGGGCTCGTCCCGTCCCTGACGCCCGAGCGGATCGACTCGGTGCTGCGGCCCAAGGTGGACGCGGCGCTGCACCTGCACGAGCTGACCCGGGACCTGGACCTGGCCGCGTTCGTCCTGTTCTCCTCGGCCGCGGGCACCCTCGGCAGCCCCGGCCAGGCCAACTACGCGGCGGCCAACGCCTTCCTCGACGCCCTGGCGCACAGCCGGCGCGCCGAGGGGCTGCCCGCCGTGTCCCTGGCCTGGGGGCTGTGGGAGCAGCGCAGCGAGATGACCGGCGAGCTCACCGACGCCGACGTCCAGCGGATGGCGCGCGCCGGTCTGGCCCCGCTCACCTCCGAGCAGGGCCTGGCCCTCTTCGACACGGCGTGCGGTCCGGCCGCGGGCAGCGTCTTCCTCGCCATCCGCCTGGACACCGCCCCGCTGCGGGCCCAGGCCGAGTCCGGAGCCCTGCCTGCGGTCTTCCGGGGGCTCGTCCGGGGCGGTCTGCGCAAGGCCGCCGCGCACGGCGCCGGGACGGCGGCGGCCTCCGCCGCCGCGCAGCTCCTCGCGGGTCTGTCGGCGCTGCCGGAAGAGGAGCAGGAGCGCGTCCTGCTCGACGTGGTGCGGGCGCATGCCGCCGCGGTGCTGGCCTACCCCTCGCCCGAGGCGGTGGGGGAGTCCCAGGGGTTCCTGGAGCTCGGCCTGGACTCGCTGACCGCCGTCGAGCTGCGCAACCAGCTGAACGCGGCCACCGGCCTGCGGCTGCCCGCCACCCTGCTGTTCGACCACCCGACCCCGCTGCTGGTCGCGCAGCGGCTGCGCACCGAGCTCGCCGAGGGCCCGGGCGTGCCCGCCGGGGCCGCCGGGACGGCGGAGCGGGACGCGGAGGAGGACTCCGGGGTCTTCGGCGCGATGCTCCAGGAGGCGGGGACGCAGGGCGCGTCCGGCCAGTTCATGGAATTGCTGATGCAGGCCTCGCGGTTCAGGCCCTCGTTCTCCTCGGCGGCCGAGCTGCGCCGGGCGCCCGCCCTGGTGCGGCTGGCGCGTGGCGAGGAGGGTCCGGGGCTGGTCTGCTTCTCCTCGATCCTGTCGATCTCCGGGCCGCACCAGTACGCCCGGTTCGCCTCCGCCTTCCGCGGCCGGCGCGACGTCCACGCCATGGCGGCCCCCGGCTTCCTGCGGGGCGAGCAGCTGCCCTCGACGGCCGGAGCGGTGATCGAGGCCCAGGCCGAGGCCGTCCTGCGGCACACGGACGGGGCGCCGTTCGTGCTCCTCGGCCACTCCTCGGGCGGCATGCTCGCCCACGCGGTGGCCGGGCGGCTGGAGGACGCCGGGGTCTTCCCCGAGGCGGTCGTCCTGATCGACATCTACTCGCACGACGACGACGCCATCCTCGGCATCCAGCCGGGGCTGTCGGAAGGCGTCGACGAGCGTCAGGGCAGCTACGTCCCGGTGGACGACAGCCGGCTGCTGGCGATGGGCGCCTACTTCCGGCTCTTCGGCGGCTGGAAGCCGCAGGCGGTGAAGTCGCCCACGCTGCTGGTCCGGGCCGAGGAGCGGTTCTTCGACTGGAAGCGCGCGGCGACCGGCGACTGGCGTTCCTACTGGGACCTGGAGCACACGGCCGTGGACGCCCCCGGCAACCACTTCACGATGATGGAGCAGCACGCCCAGGAGACCGCGGCAGCGGTCGGGCAGTGGCTGGACGCCCGGTCCTGACCACGGCCCGGACGGTGACACGAGAGCAGGGCCCCACCCCCCAGGGGGGTGGGGCCCTGCTCTCGTGCGCGGCGGTGCGGACGCCTCAGACGCCGCGCCGGACCCGCGCCGCCCGGGAGCGCTCGAGAGCGTGCTGCCGCTCGCGCTCGCGGGCCCGCTTCTTGGGCAGGCCCACCGCGTGCACCTCGAAGTTGTCCTTGGTGACGTCGAGCCGGTGGAAGAGGCTGTCGGGGCCGGTCATGTACAGGGTGCCCACGCCGAGCCCCTTGAGGGACTCCACCATGCTCGGCCAGTGGATGGGCCGGTCGAAGGTGTCCAGCATCATGGTGCGCATCCCGGCGGCGTCCCGGATGACGCTGCCGTCGTGGTCGACGACCACGGGGAGGGAGGGGTCGGCGAACTCGTACGCCCCGAAGACCTCTTCCTCCGCCTTCTTGCGCAGAGCCGAGAAGGCCGCCGCGTGCACGGGCGGCCGCATCGAGTACATGGAGTAGCCGCCGGCCGCGCTGATGCCGGCGTTCAGGGCGTCGAGGTCCCCCTCGCGCACGGAGAGCATGTGGAAGCCCGCGTCGAGCCGGCCGGAGGAGTCGTACCAGGCGCCCCGGTCGTCGAACCCGGCGAGGATCTCGTCCAGCCGGTCCTGCGGGGTGCGGACGAAGCAGTGCGTGACCACGTCCTCGTAGGCGTCCGCGAAGTACTCCTCCTCGCAGCGGGCCAGCTCGGCGGTCAGCCGTACGACCTCGGGGAAGGAGAGCGAGCCGACGAAGGCGGCGGTGGCCTTCTGGCCGAAGCTCGGCCCGGCGCAGACGGTGGGGACGGCACCGAGGGTGTCCACGGCCCGGTCCGCCAGCGCCATCGAGTTCACCAGGAAGGCGATCTGGAAATCGACCGAATAATCCTCCTCCGCGTCCCGGAAGCGATCGAACACCGAGTATCCGAGCGCCTCGTCCGCCTCCGCCAGGCGAACCCGCGCATACGGGTCGAGCAGCAGGAACTTGCCGACTTCGGCGAAAGAGGCGGGTCCCATTCCGGGGAATACGATCGCGGTTCCGGAGCGCGGTTCAGGAGATTCCGCGGCGGAGGAGCCGACCGTGTTCTCGGACGTGATGTCGGCAGGGGAATCGGCAGGCGAATCGGCCGGGGAATCGGCGGGAAAATCGGCAGCGATCGCGGCGGAACGAGTCATGATTCGTGAATCCTTTGCTTCCGGGAAGGGGATGGGGGCGGGCAGCGAGAAGGCCCCGCACCCGGCCGGCGCGCGGTGCGCCGGTCCGGGCACGAGGCCGGGAGGAGGGGGCGGGGGTCAGTCCTGGGCCCTTCGGTGGAAGCCCTTGATGCCGATCGACCCGAAGATCAGGATCGCCGCGGTCAGCGCCGAGACGCACACCCACAGCGGGATCGAGCCGGGGCCGCCGGGCGGCAGCAGCAGCGAGCGGATGCCCTCGGTGACGTAGGTGAGCGGGTTGAGCGTGCACAGCACCTGGAACCAGCGGACCTCCGCCAGCCCGTGCCACGGGAACTGGGTGCAGCCGGTGAACATCAGCGGGGTCAGCGTCACCGCGAAGACGATGCTGATGTGCCGCGGCGGGGCCAGCGTGCCGATGGTCAGCCCCACCGTGCTGCCGGCCAGCGCGCCCATCAGGAGCACGCCCACCGTGGCCGGGAAGCGGTCCATGGGCCACGAGGCGTGGTCGAGGACCAGGAAGCCCATCGGGATCATCAGCAGCGAGGCGACGATGCCGCGCAGCATGCCGAAGACCAGCTTCTCGACGGCCACCAGGAAGGTGGGGATCGGGGCCAGCAGGCGGTCCTCGATCTCCTTGCTCCAGGAGAAGTCGATGATCAGCGGGAGCGCCGTGTTCTGGAGGCTCACCAGGAAGGCGTTGAGCGCCACCACACCGGGCAGCAGCACCTGCTGGAAGCCGCCGCCGGTGAAGCCGAGCTCGCCGAGGACCTTGCCGAAGACGAACAGGATGAAGAACGGCTCCACGAGCACCTGCGCGAGGAACGTCGGCAGCTCGCGGCCCGTGACGAAGACGTCCCGCCACAGGATGAAGAAGAACGTACGGGTCACCGAGCGGACGCCCGCGGGCTCGGGCCGCAGCTCGCGGGGGAAACCGGCGACCGGATCGGCCGCGTCGGCGGCGGCGGTGGTGGCGGTGCTCATCGCAGCTCCCTGCCGGTCAGCGAGATGAAGACGTCCTCCAGCGTGGCGGTGCCCACTTTGATGTCCTTGATGTCGCAGTTCGCCGCCGCGAGGGTGGTGATCGCGGCCGGGAGCAGCGCGCCGGTCGGCGCGTCGCTGTACAGGCGCAGCCGTACGGGGGCGTCCGCGTCGGCCCCGTCCGCCGCGGCGTCCGGGCCCTGCCCCCCCTCCTCGCCGCGGGGCGGCTCGACGCGCTCGACCCGCGTCACCGCCTCGATCTTCTCCAGCAGGCGGACCACCTCGACGGCGCCGGACTCCCCGGGCCGCACGGTGAGGGTGCAGGCCGTGCCGCTCAGGCTCTCCATGAGCGCCTGCGGGGTGTCCAGGGCGAGCAGCCGGCCGTGGTCCACGATGCCGACGCGGTCGCACAGCCGGGCGGCCTCGTCCATGTCGTGGGTGGTGAGGACGGTGGTCACACCGCGCCCGCTCAGCTCGGCCACCCGCTCGTGGATGAACAGCCTCGCCTGCGGGTCGAGTCCGTTGGCGGGCTCGTCGAGGAAGAGGACGTCGGGCCGGTGCATCAGCGCCCGGGCGATCATCACGCGCTGCGCCTGGCCGCCGGAGAGCTGGTCGCCGCGGTCCTTGCCGCGGTCGCCGAGCCCCACCCACTCCAGGCACTCGTCGGCGAGCCGGCGCCGTTCGGCGCGGCCCATGCCGTGGTAGCCGGCGTGGAAGGTGAGGTTCTGCCGCAGGGTGAGCGACTGGTCGAGGTTGTTGCGCTGCGGCACGACGGCGAAGGCCCGGCGGGCCTGGGCGGGATGGGCCACGACGTCCACGCCCTGGACGAACGCGCGCCCCGCGGTGGGGGCCACGCGGGTGGTCAGGATGCCGATGGTGGTGGTCTTGCCGGCTCCGTTGGGTCCCAGGAAGCCGAAGACCTCGCCCCGGCGTACCGAGAAGCTCAGGTCGTTCACTGCCGGCTGGTCCCGGTCGCGGTACTTCTTGACGAGTCCGTCGACCACGACAGTGGATTCCACGGGTCTTTCAGGTTTCATTTATTCCTGCGAATCAAGCGGGACGCGCAACGGCGGCCTGGGCTTCGCGGGGGGAATATCGCGTGACCGGCCGCGCGTCGGGCGCCGACTGAATAGGACACGGAACTGTTGGCGTCCTGTCTAGCATGCGGGGTGGGCCGACGGCCCCTGCGGGGGCGCGGCTAGGGGCGATGCCCAATTGGTTAGGGGGGAATAGGGGTGATCGCGGATTGCCGCCGGGAAATATGCTCACGACGCCACCGCGTGACCGCGCCGGACATCTCCGTTCGCCTCACCTTTCCCGCGAGGAGACCCCGTGAAAGCACTCGTCCTGTCGGGGAGATCCGGCACCAGCCCGCGCCCCCTGCCCGCCGCGGCCGAGGGGAGGCCGGGCCCGGACGTCGGCAAGCCGGTGCTCTTCGACGTCCTGGAGGGGATCGCCGACGCGGGCATCCTCGACGTCGGCATCGTCCTCGGGGAGGGCGCCGACGAGGTACGGGCGGCCGTCGGCGACGGCGGCCGCTTCGGCGTCAGCGTCACCTACCTGCCCCAGCACCGGCCGCTGGGCCCGGCCCACGCCCTGCGCTGCGCGCGGGACTGGCTGGGCGAGGACGACTTCGTGACGCTCTCCGGCGACACCTTCGTCCCGGGCGGGATCGGTGAGCAGATGGAGGATTTCCGCACCCGGCGCCCCGCCGCGCAGGCGGCGGCGGACCGGCCCGGCGTGTACTTCTTCACGGAAGCCGTCCACCGGGCCGCCGACGCCGCACCCGACGCGCTCCCCGGCGAGAGCGGCCTGCCGGACGTCCTGCGGTGGCTGGCCGGCCAGGGCCTGGAGGTCGTCCACGACGGCGGCCCCACCGCCGGCGCCGCAGGCCGCGGCGGGCCACAGATCCGTCCATGAAGGCCCTCCGCACGGGAGGCGCCGTTCGTATGCCCGACCACGAGTCGTCAGGGCACCACCCGATGCGGAGTTTCAGGGAGCATGACGCATGCGCACGACCGGCCCGCCGCCGGGGAGACCACCCCCGACGGGGTCAGCCTGATACAGATCAGGCAGCCCGCGGTGCCCAGCAGCTACCGGATGATCTGCTTCCCGAGCTCGCGGAACTCACCGTTCTGCTACCTGGCGATGGCCGACCTCCTGCTCCCCACCGTCGAGCTGCTCATCGTCCAGTACCCGTCCACGCTCTGCGACGAGGACCTCGATCCGGGAGCGGGCACGGGACTCGCCGACAAGGTCTTCGAGGCCGTACGGGGCTGGGCCGACCGCCCGTTCGCCCTGTTCGGGCACCGGCACGGGGCCGATCTCGCCTACGCGGTGGGCTGCCGGCTCGAACGCGAGACGTACACGGCACCCCTGACCCTCTTCGTCTCCGGGCAGGCCGCACCCGGCCACCGCGGCAGCCTCGGGCCGCCGCCGCTGGACTGCCGGGTCGTCGCCCTGGCGGCCCGGCACGACCCGCGCGCCACGGTGTCGGCCGTGCGGTCCTGGCGGCGCAGCACCTCGGGCCGCTTCGACCTGGAGGTCTTTCCCGGCGCCCGTGGCTACCTGACCACCTACCGCCGGGAGGTGGTCAACATCGTGCACGACCAGCTGATCTCGCTCGGTGAACCCGACCCGGACTGACCACCCCATCACCGGTGACGCTCGCTGATCCGGCGATCCACCCCATGAACGGGCCCGGCCCAGGCCCGGCGGACCGCACGCCGCCCGGCCGTGGCAGGGCCCAGAGGAAGGACATTGTGCGACCGATGACCGCGAAGATATGCGCAGCAGACTCGGTACGGACCATCGAGGAGTTCGAACAGGACGCCCTCCGGGTGGCCGGTGCCATCCGCGAACGGGGCGTCGGCCTCGGCGACCGCGTCATGCTGAAGGCCGGCAACTCGGCGAGCTACGTGTGCGTGCTGTACGCGCTGATGCACGTCGGCGCCTCGATCGTCCTCGTCGACCAGCAGGAACACCAGGAGGAGACCCGCCGCATCGCCGTACGCACCGGCGTGAAGGTCACCTTCGTCGACGACGACACCCCCATCTACCAGGACGCCGACCCCGTCCACCTCTACGAGCTGATGGTCGCCGTCACCGACCACGAACCCACCGAACCCGGCCTGGACTTCGGGCCCTGGGGCGAACTGCCCGACGGCCTCATCATGTGGACCTCGGGCTCCACCGGATCCCCCAAGGGCGTGGTGAAGTCCGGTGCCTCGTTCCTGCGCAACCTCCAGCGCAACGCCGACCAGGTGGGGCACCGCCCCGACGACGTGCTGATGCCGCTGCTGCCCTTCGCCCACCAGTACGGCCTGTCGATGGTGCTCATCGCCTGGCTCACCCGCTGCTCCCTGGTGATCGCCCCCTACCGCCGGCTGGACCGCGCCCTGCGCATGGCCCGCGACGCCGGGGTGACCGTCATCGACGCGACCCCCTCCAGCTACCGCAGCATCCTCAGCCTGGTCACCCGCAAGCCCGCGCTGCGCGCCCACCTCGCCGACACCCGCATGTTCTGCGTCGGCGCGGCCCCGCTCGACGCGCCGCTGGTCGGCCAGTACGTCGCCGAGTTCGGCCTGCCGCTGCTGGACAGCTACGGCTCCACCGAACTGGGCAACATCTCCTTCGCCACCCTCGACAACCCGGTCGCCTGCGGCCGGGCCATGGAGGGGATCCGGCTGCGGATCGTCGACGAGGACGGCCGGGAACTGCCGGCGGGGGAGACGGGCGAGATCGAGGTCGACACCCCGGACGCCCTGGAGGGCCAGGTGCAGGAGGACGGCACCATCGCCCCCGCGCACGCCACCGGCTGGCAGGCCACCGGCGACCTCGGCCACCTCGACGCGGACGCCAACCTGCACGTCCTCGGACGCAAGTTCGCCGTCCACCGGATGGGATACACCCTCTACCCCGAACTCATCGAACGCAAGGTGGCCGCCGAAGGCTGCCCCACCCGGATCGTCCCCCTTCCCGACGAACTGCGCGGCTCCCAGCTGGTGTTCTTCGTCGAGGACGAGGAGCTGCGGGACGCGGCCCACTGGCGCGAGCGCCTGTGCGGGCTGCTGCCGGTCTACGAACAGCCCAACAAGGTCGTCGTGCTGGAGCAGTTCCCGCTGAACCGCAACGGCAAGCCCGACAAGAAGGCGCTGGCGGTGCTCGCCGCCGAGGCGTGAGGACCGCGCCCCCAGGGGCGGAGCGGTGAAGGCGCCCCCGCGGCATCGCGGGGGCGCCTTCGTCCCGTGTACGGCCGGTGCGCCGGACGGGCGCCCCCGGTCACTCCTCGTAGGGCAGCTCGACGGGCGCCAGCGCGTCGAAGAGGTCGCCGGGGCCGGGGTTGTCGGGGTGGCTCGCCCCGCCGAGGTGGTCCACGACCCCCCACACCGCGTTCAGCGCCGTGGTGACGGCCCCCTCCGCGAACCCGCCCGTCCACGACACGTCGTCGCCGCACAGGAAGAAGCCGCGCTCCCCGGCCGTCAGCCCGCGCTGCATGAACTGGGTGAACAGCCGCCGCTGGTAGCGGTACTGGCCCGGCAGGTTCGCCTTGAAGGCGCCCATGAAGTGCGGTTCGGTCTCCCAGGTGATGGTGAGCGGATCACCGATCACGTGGGAGCGGACGTCCACCCCGGGATAGATCGCCGCGAGCTTGCCCAGCAGCACGTCCAGCCGCTCCCGCGGGCCGAGCGTGGCCATCTTCAGGGAGTCGTCGTTCCAGGTGTACGACAGGCACATCACGCCCGGCCGGTCCGGGCCGTCGTCGAAGAGGTAGACCCCGCGCGGCATCCGGTCCGTGAGCGTCATGCTCATCACCGGCAGGCCCGTGTCCGGGTCCACGTCACGCCAGAACGGGCGGTCGGTCAGCACGAACAGCTTGGAGGAGCCCATGTAGTGGGTGCGCTCCACCGCCGTCCACAGCGGCGCGCTCAGCAGCGCCGGATCGGCCTCCACCCGGTTCAGCAGCGTCCACACGTGCGGGGTGTAGACCACGGCCGGGAACCGGTCGACGCGGCCCTCGGTGTCGGTGACGGTGAACTCCGCCCCCGCGCGGGCGACCGCGCGTGCCCCGGGCCGCGGCGAGCCGCCGTGCAGGGAGGCCAGCGAGGTGCCCGCCGGCCAGTGCGCGCACTGCTGGGGCCGGTGTTCCCACAGCCCGCGCGGCACCTGCTGGGAGCCGCCGGCGATGGCCATCTGGTGGTCGTCGGCCTCCGTGTAGACCACGCGCAGGATCTCCAGCAGCGAGTTCGGGAAGTCGGTGTCCCATCCGCCCGTACCGAAGCCCACCTGCCCGAAGACCTCCCGGTGCCGGAAGGAGCGGAACGCCGAGCTGGTGGCGAGGAAGCCGTGGAAGGACTGGTCGTCGAACTCCCGCACCAGCCGGTCCCAGACGTGCTTGAGCGTCTCGACGTCGCGCCGCCGGACGGCGTCGCGCATCGTGGCCAGTTCCGCCCGCTCCTGGAGGGCCTTCTCCCAGGCGGCGGCCACCTCCTGGTAGACGTCGGGGAGTTCGCCGGCCCCGCGCACCGTGTGCCGTACGCCGCCCAGGTCGATGAGGGTGCTGGGGGTGTGCGGCGCCAGCGGGTTGGGGAAGGGGCTGGTGCGCAGCCCCAGCAGGTCGATGTAGTGGAACAGCGAGCGGGCCGACAGCGGGAAGCGCATCGCGCCCATCTCCGCCACGCAGTCCGGCCGTCCCGGGAAGGCCACCGAGCGCATCCGGCCGCCCAGTTGGTCGGCCTCGTAGACGACCGGGCGCAGGCCCAGCCGCATCAGTTCGTAGGCGGCGGTCAGTCCCGCCATCCCGCCGCCGACGACCGCCACCGGCGTGCCGGCCCGGTCGGGCGGCAGCGAGCCCAGGCCCGCGGGATGGCGGAGCCAGCCGTCGTAGGAGAACGGGAAGTCCGGCACGAGCATGGTGGTGGGAGCCGGGCTTGCTGATGTCATCTGGAGTACCTCTCGGGCCGGTGCGACATCGCTTCCAGGGGAACCGGAGCGAGCCGGGCGCGGCCGGAGGTCGCGGCATCGCAGCGGGCCCGGACGGCGGGAGGGGCACGTGTCCTACGCCGTGCGCACTCGGTCCGGTCCTCGCACGCTACGCAGCGGCCCCGTAGCCGGACAACCCCTACCGACCCGGGCGTCCGGCGGTGCCCGGACCGCCGTACGGGGTGGCGTCCCCGGCGGCGGTCCGCCGGGCCGGGACGGTGATCACGGTGACGACGAGCCCGCGCCGGGCGAGCCAGCGGCCGGTGAACGCCGTCACCGGGCGGCCGTCGCGGCCGGTGCCCGGGCGCAGCACACGGGCCCGGAAGGAACCCTGGCGCAGGCCCTCGGCCGCGCTGACGGCGGGTCCCCCCGCAGGTCCCCCCGCGCGCCCGGCCGCGCCGGCGCCCGCCGGGCCCTCGGCGTCCGTGCGGAAGGAGATGTCGGCGTCCTCGAAGTCCAGCTCGGTGCCCACCAGTGGGTACCAGGTCTTGTACACGGCCTCCTTGGCGCTGAACAGCAGCCGGTCCCGGCACAGCCGGCCCGTCCCCGTCACCGGCGTACGGGCCCAGGCCAGTTCCCGGGGCAGGGCGATCGAGTCCAGCACCCCCCGGGGCAGCGGCCGGTCCGGCTCGGCGTCGATGCCGATCGCCACCAGGTCGGTGTCCCGGCCGAGGACGGCGGCCGCGTAGCCGGCGCAGTGGGTCATGCTGCCGACCACCCCGGCCGGCCACTGCGGCACGTTCCGCTTGCCCGGCAGGACCGGTGCCGGCGGGAGCCCGAGCGCGTCCAGCGCGCGCCGGGCGCAGCCCCGTACGGTGGTGAACTCCTCGCGGCGGCGGTCCGTCGAGGTGGCGACCAGAGCCGCCTCCTCGGGGTAGAGCACGGCCGCGCCGTCCGGTCCGAAGGCCTCGCCCGCGGCCACCCCTTCGGGCAGCAGGGTCTCTATCACGCCGTGTCCTCTCCGCCGGTGTAGGGGAGGATCTGCCGCAGCAGACCCTTGGGGTGGCCGCGCCGGCGCCACTCGCGCGGGTAGCCGATCGACACCTCCTCGAAGCGCACCCCGTCGTACCAGGTGGTCCGGGGGATGTGCAGGTGCCCGTAGACCACGGCGGCCGTACGGAACCTGCGGTGCCAGTCGGCGGTGAGCACGGTGCCGCACCACTGCGCGAACTCCGGGTGCCACAGCACGTCCGTGGGCTCGCGGACCAGCGGGAAGTGGTTGACGAGGACCAGCGGGAGCGACGGGTCGTGCTCCTCCAGCCGGCGCAGGGTCAGCGCGACCCGCTCCCGGCACCAGGCGTCCCGGCTCGGGTGCGGGTCGGGGTGCAGCAGGTACTCGTCGGTGCAGACGACCCCCGCCTCGTGCGCCCGCGCCAGCGACTCCTCCTTGGTCCGCGTCCCCGCCACCCGGAAGGTGTAGTCGTACAGCAGGAACAGCGGGGCGACCGCCACCGGGCCGCCCGGGCCCCGCCACACCGGCCAGGGGTCCTCGGGGGTGACCACGCCCAGCGTGCGGCACAGGTCCACCAGGTGCGCGTAGCGCTTCTCGCCGCGGGCCTGGACCGTGTCCTCGCGCGGGGTCCACAGCTCGTGGTTGCCCGGAGCCCACACCACCTTGGCGAACCGCCCCGACAGCAGGCGCAGCGCCCACTCGATGTCCTCGGTGAGCTCACCGACGTCACCGGCGACGATCAGCCAGTCGTCCGGGTGGGCGGGGCGCAGGGACTCGGTGATGGGCCGGTTGTCGGCCATCCCGATGTGCAGGTCGCTGACCGCGAGCAGCCGGGGTCCGGGGGCGGGCGTGGATCCGCCCGCGCCGCCGGTCCGGGCGGCGGGGTCAGGCAGTGTGTGCGACATCGGATTCCCAACTGACGGGCAGGTCTTGCCGGCGCGTGATGTTGATCTTGCGGTAGACGCGGGTCAGGTGCTGTTCCACCGTGCTGACGGTGATGAACAGCTTCGCCCCGATCTCCCGGTTCGTGTAGCCGTGGGCGGCCAGCGAGGCCACCCGCCGCTCGGCGTCCGTCAGGGCGGACGCCGAGCTCTGCCGCGTCGTCCGCACTGCGGCGCCCGGCACCGGCGCGGGCATCGCCCGCGGCAGCGTGATGCCGGTCTCGGACGGCTCCGTCCGGGACCGCGGCGCGCCCTCCCGGGCGCCCCGCACCTCGGCGATCCGCCAGGCACGGCGGGTGCAGCTCCTGCCCTGCGCCGCGTCGCCGAGCCGCTCGTACACCGTGCCGAGGTCGGTCAGCGTACGGGCCAGCTCGTGCGCGTCGCCCTCCCCCTGGAGCAGGGTCACGGCCCGGTCCAGCAGCGCGGGCCGGTCGGCCAGCGGCCGGGCGGCCGCCAGGACGCGCAGGGCCAGGCCGCGCACGCGCGGTCCGGCCCCACGGGCGAGCTGCTCCCGGGCGAAGCGTTCCGCCTGGTCGCGGGCGCCGAGGGCGAGCGAGGCCTCCGCGACCCCGATGCGCCAGGGCGCCAGCCCCTCGCGGTCCATGTTCCACTCGCGCATCAGCCGTCCGCAGGCCATGAAGTCCGTCAGCGCCGCGTGGTGGCGCCCGGTGGCGAGCCGGTGCCCTCCACGCGCGTAGAGGTAGTGGAGTCCGTAGCGCGTCAGCAGCATCTTCTCGGGTACCGGATGGTCCACCAGGGCCGCCGCCGCCTCGTGGTCGCCCATCGCGGTCCGCGCCTCGATGAGGGCGGACAGCGGCATGCCGATGCCCACGCCCCAGGCGTGCGGGGTGAGTTGTTCCAGCGCCTGCTCGGCCAGCAGCCGCGCCTGGGCCGGCTCGCCGCGGCGCAGCGCCATGTGCGCGCGCATCGCCTGCAGGACGGCGGTCCAGCCGGGGGCGTCGTGCGCGGCGGCCTCGTCCAGCAGCCGGTCCGTCCACAGCGACGCCTCGCCCAGCCGTTCCGTATACAACAGGGCCAGCAGGCAGGCCCGGATCGTGAAGTGGGTCTCGTCCGTGAGCCGGATCCCGGCCAGGATGCGCTCGGCGGCGAGGGCGGACTCCTCGTCCAGGGCGGCCCGCTCCCGGTGGCCCGGGGCCGCGGTGCCCGCGCTCAGCACCCCGTGCAGCACCCGGATGCCGGCCATGGCCCCGTCCTCCGCGGTGTGCCGTGCGGCCGCGCCGCCGTCCGGGCCCAGCGCGCCGTCCAGCAGGCCGAGCAGCGTGGGGTACGTCGAGGCCAACAGTATTCGTACGTGCGACAGTTGCGCGGTCATCGCGGGGTCCGGCGGCTGCGGCATGCCGTCGACGGCGTGCCGGATGGCGCTCGCCGCATCGTCGATCCAGCCGTTCCACAGCAGACCGCCGACCAGCCGCAGCGAGTCGCCGACCGGCAGCGTCCCCTGGCGCAGCGCGGCGTTGAGCGGCTGAAGTTCCTGCGCCCAGGCGGACGGCTTCGTCCGCCAGATGAATTTGGCCATGTCGGCCCGGAGCTGAAAGCGCTCTCTTTCGTCGTGGGAGCACTCCTCGGCCAGCCGCAGGCAGCGCACCGCGAACTCGACCCGCTGGGAGGCCAGCGCCGTGTGTGCGGCGGCCGCGAGGACGCCCGGCACCCAGTCCTCGTCGGGCAGGCCCGGCTCCTGGCCCAGCAGGTGCGCGGCGACCACCATCGGCGCCGCTCCGGCCTCGTACGACAGCCTCGCCGCCCGTCGGCGCAGTGCGGCCAGGGCGTCGTCGGCGAGGCTCTCCAGCACCGCCCTGCGTACCGCGCCGTGCCGGAAGCGCTCGCCCTGGAGGATGCCCGTGCCGTCGAGGGCGTCCACCACCTCCGCCACCGTCCGCTCGTCGCTCTCCACGAGGCGGGCCAGCAGCGGACGCGGCGACGCGCTGCCGAGCAGCGCGACGCCCTGGGCGACCCGCAGGCCCTCGGCCCCGGTCCGGTGCACGCAGATCAGCGCGTTCTGCACGAACTGTTCGCCCGCGGGGAACGATCCGTCGACCGCCTCCCCGGCGCGCAGGCGAGGTACGCGGTCGTCCAGCAGGCTGTGGACCAGCAGCGGGTTGCCGCCGGTGGCCGTGTGCAGGGACGCGGCGGCCCGGGCGGTGCGCGAGGGGCCGGGCGCGGCGCCCGCCGGCAGCGGGCCCTCCCCGGTCCGGTGGGCGAGGAGTTCCTCCACTCCCCGCGCGCTCAGCGGTCCCAGCCGCAGGTGCGGTCCTTCCGCCTGGCGGAGCAGCTCGTCCAGGACGCGCGGAGCCGGGGCGCCCGCGTCGGGGCCGCGCGTGACGACCAGTGCGGGGCCGCCCGCCGTCGAGCGGGCCCGGCCGAGGGCGTAGAGCAGGCAGTGCAGGGACTGGGGGTCGGCGTACTGCACGTCGTCGATGGCGATCAGTACCGGCCCGCGCGCCACGAGGCCGGCGAGCCGGGCGTGGAAGGCCATGAGGGTCTGCGCGGGGACGAGTTCGCCGTTTCCGGCGGCCCCGTGGAGCGGGAGGGGCCCGGCGGTGTCGGTGGTGTCCCGCAGCAGCTCCTCCACCACGCCGAAGGGGATGTGCTGTTCGGAGGCGGAGGTCACGGCGCTCAGGATCCGGACGCCGCTCTCGGCGGTCAGTTCCAGGACCCGGTGCAGCAGGGCGGTCTTGCCCGCCGCGACGGGCCCGCTGACCACGGCCGTCCGGCCGGCTCTGACGGGATCGTCGGGAGCGTTGCGGCGCGCGGCGGCGTGTCCGGCGGCGTGTCCGACGGAGTAGGTGGCGGTGTGGGTCCGGGCGACGCCGGTCACCCAGGCGGTCAGCTTGGCGATCTGTTCATCCCGCTCGACCAACATGGCTGTGGAAGCCTCCCCCTGGGATTCGGAGCGACACATCTCGGTCCTGTCGCATGGCATGGCTATTCCGTGGAGGCCGCACGAGGAGGACGGTGCCCGAGGAGCGCATGGAATTCTGCGCTCACCGTTGGTCAAACGGCAGGCCGGTTCTTCCCGTTCGGCAGGTCCCGATCGAACTCTAGCAACTTTCGATCGCTTCTTGAGCGACCGCCGATCGGGCTTCCGCTTTCAATGAAACGCAGTCTGCGCCCGGTTGGTTCACAGAATCGACATGTTCTTCTGGAGGGCGCGTTCGGTAACCTTCCGGAAACCTCAAGGGAACCTCAAACGGTGCCTATTCGGCCTCTCCTGCTCTAGGGGTGGCCGCACGCAGATTAGGGGTCGGAGGAGGTGGAGGTCCTGTGACGGTGGCTCGTTTAATGGCGGGGCGCGGGCCTTCTGCGGTCCGCGGGAAGCGATGAGCCGCCCGCCTCGCGGGGTCGGGGTGGAGAGGGCACATGACGACGAACCTCACCGGGAAAGTGACCGAGCTGCACGATCTGCGCGAGCGGGCGCGGCGCGGGCCGAGTGACCGGGCGACCGAAGCGCAGCACGCCAAGGGCAAGCTGACCGCGCGTGAGCGCATCGCGCTCCTGCTGGACGAGGGTTCCTTCAGGGAGGTCGAGCAGCTCCGCAGGCACCGGGCCACCGGCTTCGGTCTGGAGGCCAAGAAGCCCTACACGGACGGTGTGATCACCGGCTGGGGCACCGTCGAGGGCCGTACGGTCTTCGTCTACGCGCACGACTTCCGGATCTTCGGCGGCGCGCTGGGCGAGGCCCACGCCAC
>NZ_JBEXKC010000118.1:0-17672 GCF_040609475.1 Streptomyces sp. NPDC004667
CGTGAGTCACGCGTCCCTGTCACCCCATAACGGGGTGTCTGGACGGAGGAGCCAACCCAGCCGCCAGTTGGGCGCTACCTCCAAGCCCGGTCCTTCAGGGCCGGGTCAAGTTGATAGAAGAGGCCAGCACTCCACCCACGAACTCGGCATCCAGCCCGAGGCGTACGACCCGCACCTGGACGTCGACTTCAGCCCGCTGCACGGCGACGGCCATCCGGAGGCCGCCGGCTACGGCCAGGCGGCGTGACGCCGTCAGCCGGGCAAGGCGTGGTCATCCGATCGCCGATGGCAAGATCGGGTCATGGGATTGAACGTAGTCGTCGGTGCCCTCGCCGATGCCGAGGACGACGACTACACCGAGATGGTCCGAGCTGACTTCGCCGCGATCGGCGAGCTGCTGGAGCGTGCGGGAGCGCGGCAGTGGACTGGGCCCGACCTGGATGAGGAAGAGGGCGCGGAGTTCGAGGCGTGGGGCTATTCGGGCTTGCACACCCTTCGACGTCTCGCCGTCCACCTTGCCGCGGACGGGCGCCTGCCCGAGCCGTTGGACAGGACCCAGCGGGCGACTGACGACCCGCTCCTGAGGAAGGTGTACGAGGCTCTCCCGAGTGATCCTCCTGGACCGTTCGACCACCTCGTCCATCATTCGGACTGCGAGGGCTACTACGTCCCCGTGGACTTCGCCCACGTCATCGTCGACAAGAAGGCACCGGGCGGCTACCTGGGCTCTTCGATGCGACTGCTCGCGGAAACCCGCCGACTCGCTGAAGCCCTCGGTCTTGCGGAAGAGCTCGATCCGGACTCGGAAGAGGTCTCCGACGCCGTTGATGCCGAGGATCCGGCCGCCGAAGGATGGCAACGCTACCGCGTCGAGTCCTACGTGTGTCTTCAGCTCCTCCGCGCTGCGAAGATCTCGGTCTCGACCGGCGCAGCCATCGCCTTCAGCTGAGAGGGGTGTCGTCAGACGTTCGTTTGACGACAGGTAGCCGGCGCGTCCGATGAACCCGTGCGATCCGGGGTTCACGGCGCCTCGACTCCAATCGGGTCCGATTGTCCAGTGCCACTGGATCTTGACCGCCTGCCATCGGACTTTGACGGACGCGAGTTTGATCACCGCAGGTCGGCGACTCGGCGCACCTTCGGTGCGCCGAGTCGCTGACTTTCACTTATGTGCAGTTCCTCGTAGACGTGTAGGTCAGAGCCTTGCGATCGTCATGCAGGCTGCTCGCTTTGTGAGGACGGGCGTCAGGAAGGCTCGACCGCCGAGACCGGGGTGGCGGTCACCTTGTTGTCGCACTGGGCCCACCACCCGTCCTTCAGGGCGACCTGGTGCTTCCCGGAGTTCGGCAGCCCGATGACCATCGTCGGATACGCCGCCGGGGTATTGCCCGAGACGCAGTAGCCGTCGCCCTCCCCCTGGACCTGGACGAAGGTCAGCTTCACCCATGCCTTGCCCTGCGGCCGGACCGTCACGGCGGCGGCCTTGCCGGTGGGGGTGACCTTGAGCGGGGTGTTGCCGGCGCCCGTGACCGTCGGATAGCCCTTCAGGACGCACGTCTTCTGGGAGACGTTGGTGAACTGCACGACCGCCGCCCCGGTCCCGGTCCCGACGGGCGGGTGGGCGGCCTGCCAGGCGCTGACCTGGAGGGCGGAGGCCGGGCAGGCGGGCGGCGGGGTGGAGGTGGTGGTGCTTGCCGCCATGGCGGTGCCGGGCAGGATGCCGGTCACCGCCGCCGCGACGGCCGTGACCGCCGTCGTTGTCAGAGCCGCCCTGCGAATGCCGTTGCTGTGACGCATGCTGTCGTCCCCCTGAGTCGTCTCGTCCGCGGGTCGGTCGTCGGTTGTTGCCCCGCGGTACGCGTGGTACGTGAGTGAAGATAGGGGCGGGAGAGCAGCAGGGTTCTGTGCGGCGACTACTTGTGACGGAACGGTCAAAGTCCGATGGCAAACGGTCAAGATCCAGTGGCACGGGACAGCGGGCATGGTCAGGGCTGCGCGGCCCGGAACGCGAGATACCGGCTGAAGGCTTCGTGGCTGTCGGGGGTGAAGCGCCACTCCAGCAGGGCCGACCGCAGCTCCGGCTCCGTCAGCCAGCCGTGCCAGGCGACCTCATCGGGATCGGCGGTCACGGTGTCCGGCACCACGGCTTCGTGCACGCCGAGCCAGTGAGGGCTCAAACCGCTGCGGTTGAGGAACGTGAACAGCAAGCGCGGCAGCACACGAATGCCCAGCTCTTCGGCCAGCTCCCGCGCGCCGGCCTGTTCATAGGACTCACCGACATCCACGGCGCCACCGACCACGACCTCGTAGAGCCCGGGGAAGCGCGACAGATGATCCGACCGCCGGTGAACGAGGATCCGCCCACGCTCATCACGACACACCGTCACGGCGACCCGGTGCAGCCAACCCTCCCGGATGGCCTGCCGACGGCTGACCACCCCCAGGACACTGTCTTGGTCGTCGACACGCTCCACCAGTTCGTCCACGACGCACACCCTGGCAGAGCCCACTGACAACGCCGCTTCCCGGCAACCCGGCATCGAGGACCCGGTCGTCTTCGAGGAGAACCCGGGCACCTCCAGCCGCCTCCACCCCCTTCAGCGGCCGATGCTGATCGTCGTGTACGTCTCTCCGGGGCCGGGTGGGCGGCTCCAGGAGAGCGACTCGAAGGTCCGCAGCCGGCCCTCGGTGAGGGCGAGGCGGGGCACGGTGACACCGTGGAGGCGAGCGATGGCATCCAGGGCGCGGGCTGCCGCCGCGGCCTGGCCGTCCGCGTCGGGGGCGTCGAACCCGAGGGTGGGTGGGGCCAGTTCGGCGGGAACGGCGCCGGCGGTGGCTTCGAGCGCTCCGCCCCGCATGGTGAACGCGTAGGTCGGCGTGCCGCGCTCGGCGGCCGACACGTGGAAGACCGGGAGGCCCTCGCGCCGCTCGTGCCAGATCACGATCGCCCGGCCGCCGCCGACCGAGGCGTCCGGCGCGGGAGAGACGAAGCGCGCGGTGTCGAACCGGGCGGAAGGGTCCTGTTCGAAGGCGAAACTCCAGCCCGGCCCGGCCCGTCCGACGCTGAGCAGTGCCCTGTCGTCGTAGCTGGAGAAGACCCGCTGGCCGGGCCGGTGGTGTCGGGTGACATCCCACTGCCGCAGGGGTGGGGAGAGCTGGGTGCTGGGTGATGAGCCGAGCAGCGCGGGCAGTTCGTCCGGGGCTACGCCTTCGACGAGGATCATCCGGTAGTCGCCGACCGATGACTGCCAGGGGCGCAGCGCGCCGGGCAGGACGAGCCAGGACAGGCCGTCGGGGTTCCGGTCGCCGGCGGGGGCCGGGGCCGGGCCGCTCTCGCCGCCGCGCGGGGTCCGCAGGAGTTCGAGCCTCCGTTCGGCGGTCAGGACCGGGGCGAGCAGGGGGTCGGCGAGCAGGCCCACCGGCGCGATGTGGCCAGGGCCGAGCGGCTCCCACGACGGGATCGCGGCGCGCAGGACCTGCCAGGCGGCATCGGTGTCGCCCCAGCGGGCCTGCTCGCGGGCCTCGTGGACGGCCTCGCCGAACGCTCCGCCGGGCCGGTAGCGGTACGTCCCCTCGCGTACGGCGCGCTGGATGTCGGCTGCGGCCCGCGCGGTGTCGGGGAAGACGGCGGGGTCGGAGTAGTGCCAGTCCTCCGTGGGCCGGCCGCTGTCGAGTAGGTCGGCGGCTTTCAGGGGGAGCTGTTCGCTGAGGAAGCGGGGGTTGTCGGGGTGCGGCGTCTCGACCCCGCGCCCGCGCGGGCCGTCCAGCTGCGAGATTTGGTTCAGGAGTTCGTGCGCGTACGGCCGGCCGTACTTCTGCGCTTCCGCCAGCAGGGCGGCCGCCTCCTCGTACCGACCGGACAGTGCTGCGGTCCGGGCCCGGGCCACGGCGGCGTCCTGGGCCCGGGTCGTGCCGTTGTCGAATGCTGGGCCGTCCTCCCCGTTCCGGCGGGGCGCGTGCGCGTGGAATTCCTGGTGCATGGCGATCATGAACGCCGCGAACGACGGATACCGCTCGGGGTCCGCGGCCCGCCAGGAAGCCCACACCCGCACCGCCCATTCGCCGTCCGGCCCCACGTCCTCCGGGTCGAGCAGCACGAAGGTGATGTCCGACTCGACGTCCAGTTGCAGCGCCCGGGACCACAGGCCCACCTGCGCCCGCACTTCCTCGGGGTTGTCCTCCTCGCCCCAGAATTCGTCGAAGTCCTCGCCGAGGCCCATCGCGTCGTCGTGCCAGTGCGCCTCGCGGCTGCCGGCCAGTTTCCAGACGAAGGCGCCGGCGTGCCGCCAGCCGTCGCTGACCCGCAGGAACTCCCGGTAGGAGGGCGGTATCGCGCGGCCGAGCCGGTCCTCCATCGCGGCGATGTCGGCCTCGGTGGCCGGGTCGGCGCCAAGCCATCTGCCCCGCCGTGCCGCGGCGTCGTCGGGGCTCAGCTCGTCGACGTGCCCGTGCGCGTCCGCCCACTCCTCGCTCCACCGGGCCAGGAAGTTCCGCCAGTCGGCATGTTTGATCTCCATGCCGGCGATCCTCGCAGCCGGCGCCGACAACGGGTGCCGCGACGTCACCCGCCACCGTAGGACTCCACGTAGCCGTTGATCAGCACGAGCAGAGCCCGGCCCCCCCTGGCGGGTTTCCGGCGTATCCGGGCCATGCCCCGTGTCCGCCGTGCCTACGCCGCCCCGGCGACCAGTAGCTCGCCGACGGTGTCCATCAGGACCTCGCGGACCGGCGCGGGCATCCCGGCGTCCGTGACGAAGCAGTCGATGCGGTCGAGCGGGGCGAACCCGCTCAGCGCCACCGTGCCCCACTTGGTGTGGTCGGCGACGACCGCCACCCGGCGGGCCGCCCCGATCAGGGCCCGGTTGGTCTGTGCCTCGGCCAGGTTCGGGGTGGTCAGGCCGGCCTCCTCGCTGACGCCGTGCGCGCCCAGGATCAGCAGGTCCACGTGGAGGGAGGAGATCACCAGCTCGGCCAGGGGGCCGACCAGCGCGGCGGACGGCGTGGGGGCGCCGCCGGTCAGGAGCAGGGTGGGGACCGAGGCCTCCCCGCGGTCGCGGGACGCGGACCGGACCAGTTCGGCGACGGGGAGGGAATTGGTGAGCACGGTCAGCCCCGGGACGTCCAGCAGTCGGGCGGCCACCGCGCACGCGGTGGTGCCGGCCGAGACCGCGACCACGCTGCCCGGCTCGACCAGGGAGGCGGCCGTTTCCGCGATGGCCGCCTTGGCGGGTCCGGCCAGCGCGGTCTTGGCGTCGAACCCCGGTTCCTCGACGCGGGTTCCGGGAGCCGCGACGGCGCCCCCGTACACCTTCTCGACCAGGCCGCGCGCCGCGAGCGCGTCCAGGTCCCGGCGGACCGTCATATCGGACACGGCGAGGCGTTCGACGAGCTCGGCGACCCGTACCGCACCGTCGCGGCGCACCGCCTCCAGGATGAACGCGCGCCGTTGCTGGGCCAGTTGCATGGCGCCAACATAACACGCGGATATGTTGATTTTTAAGGGATTCTGTTCACTTTTGTTTGGGCTTTGGTGCGGGGGCGGTGCTGGCCCGTACGACGAGTTCCGGTTCGACCGACGCCGGTGCGGACACCGCGGCGGGGTCCGCGACGTGCCGCAGCAGCTGTGCCACGGCCAGGGCTCCCATCTGGGCGAACGGCTGCGCGACCGTGGTCAGGGGCGGGGTGCAGTACGCGGCCAGCTCGATGTCGTCGACGCCGACGACGGAGATGTCCTCGGGGACCCGCCGGCCGAGCTCGTGCAAGGCCCTGATCAGCCCGAAGGCCATCTCGTCGCTCGCCACGAAGACGGCGGTGACGTCCGGGACGCGGCCCAGGACGAGCCCGATCCGATGACCGGAGGCGGGGGACCAGTCGCCCTCCAGCGGCGGGGGCACCGGCCGGCCGGCGGCCTCCAGCGTCGCGCGCCAGCCGGCGCGACGGCCGACGGCCTCCAGCCAGTGCGCCGGACCCGCGACGTGCCAGACGGTGTCGTGGCCCAGCTCCAGCAGGTGCCGGGTCGCCAGCCGGGCCGCGAGGTCCTGGTCGACCGCCACGACCCCGGTCGCGTCGGTGCGCGAACCGTCGATCGTGATGGTGGGCGTGGACCGGGTGAGCTGCTCGATCCTCTCGCTGGTGTGGATCAGCGGCACCGACAGGATCACGCCCTCCACGCCCTGGTCGGCCAGCCTGACCAGGGCCCGCTCGATCGCGGAGGTGTCCAGGGAGGTCGTGGTGGCCGTGCTGACCGCGTACCCGGCGGCCCGGGCCGCGTACTCGATGCCGGACGTGACGGCCGCCCGTGAGTAGAACGTGGTCTGCAGGGTCACCACCCCGATGGTGCGGCTCCGGCCCGAGCTCAGCATCCGCGCCGCGTTGTTGCGCCGGTAGCCGAGCTGTTCCACGGCCGCCACCACCTTCGCGCGCGTCCGCTCCTGGACGTTCGGATGGCCCGACAGCACCCTCGACACGGTCTGCGCCGACACCCCGGCGACCCGGGCGACGTCCGTCATCCCGGGAGGCCGCTCCTGGTCACCGACGCTCCGCTTCGCCATGGGGCCCCTTCCCGTCACGAGCACGGATGATATCGCTCTCCATGCCGCCCCGGCCGGTTCTCGCCGGGCTTCCAGGCATGTGTGCGCACGCCATTGGCATCGATAACATTCTCTGCCATAGTCCGACCCGGGATCGATCTCCGAAGACCCGTCGCAGACGCCAGGAGGGGCCTTGGCATCGATAACATCCAGGGGACCGGTCGCGCGAGGGATCCCGGCCACGCTGACCCACGCCGACGGCGCCTTCCTGCGCGCCGGCCGACCGCACCGCGTGCTGTCGGGCTCCCTCCACTACTTCCGGGTCCACCCCGAACAGTGGGCCGACCGCCTCCGGCGCGTGGCGGCCCTCGGACTCAACACGGTCGACACCTACGTCCCGTGGAACTTCCACGAGCGGACCCGGGGCGAGGTCCGCTTCGACGGCCCGCGCGACCTGGAGCGGTTCGTCGGCCTGGCCCGGCGGGAGCGGCTCGACGTGATCGTCCGGCCGGGCCCCTACATCTGCGCCGAGTGGGACAACGGCGGACTCCCCGCCTGGCTGACCGGTACGCCCGGCATGCGCCCGCGCACCTCGCACCCGCCCTTCCTGGAAGCGGTCGCCCGCTGGTTCGACGAGCTGATCCCCCGCGTCGCGGCCCTCCAGGCCCGCCACGGCGGCCCCGTGGTGGCCGTACAGATAGAGAACGAGTACGGCAGCTACGGCGACGACCACGCCTACCTCCGCTGGGTCCGCGACGCGCTGACCGACCGGGGCGTCACCGAGCTGCTCTACACCGCCGACGGGCCCACCCCCCTGATGCTCGACGGCGGCACCCTGCCCGGAGAACTGGCCGCCGCTACTTTCGGCTCGCGCCCCGACGCCGCGGCCGGGCTGCTGCGCTCGCGCCGGCCCGACGAGCCCTTCTTCTGCGCGGAGTTCTGGAACGGCTGGTTCGACCACTGGGGCGAGAAGCACCACGTCCGCCCGGCGGCCGATGCGGCCGATTCCGTGGCCGGGATCCTCGGCGCGGGCGGTTCGGTCAGTCTCTACATGGCGCACGGCGGCACCAACTTCGGCCTCTGGGCCGGCGCCAACCACGACGGCGACCGTCTCCAGCCCACCGTCACCAGCTACGACTCGGACGCGCCGGTCGCCGAACACGGCGGGCTCACACCGAAGTTCTTCGCCCTGCGCGAGACGCTCACCGCACTCGGCGGTGCGGACGCCTCGCGCCCCGTGCCCCCGGATCCGCCCCGGCTCACCCCCCGTACCCTGCCGGTGACCCGCGGAGCGGCCCTCCTGGAGGCACTGCGCGCGACGGGTGAACCCGTCCGCGCCCCCGTACCGCTCGGCTTCGAGGAACTGGGCCAGGCCTCGGGCCTGGTGCTGTACGCCGCCCGTCCGCTGCTGCCGCCCGGCACGTACGAACTGACGGTCTCGGGACTGCACGACCGGGCCCAGGTCTTCGCCGACGGCGTGCCCGTCGCCGTCCTGGACCGGGAGACCTCCTCCTGCGCCGTCGAGGGGACCGGGGAGCGCGTGCGGCTGGAGCTGCTGGTGGAGAACCAGGGGCGGATCAACTACGGGCCGCTGCTCGGCCAGGGCAAGGGCATCCTCGGCGGGGTGCGCGTGGACCGCCGCATGGTCCACGGCTGGACCATGCACCGGCTCCCCCTCGACGAGTGGACGCCGGCGGAGGTCGCCGCGGCCCCCTCGCTCGCCGCGGCCCCCTCTCTCGCCGCGACCTCCGCGTCCGGCGCCGCCGGGGGATTCGCCACCGCCCGGCTGACCGTGGAGGAGCCGGCCGACACCTTCGTCGCCCTGCCCGGATTCGGCAAGGGATTCCTCTGGATCAACGGCTTCCTGCTCGGCCGCTACTGGGAAGCGGGGCCCCAGCGCACGCTCTACCTGCCCCACCCCCTCCTGCGGGCGGGGCGGAACACGCTCACCGTGCTCGAACTCCAACACCTCGGTGAACGCGTCGAGTTGCGCGATCGCCCTGATCTCGGCCCGACGGAGGAGTTCGTCGAGACGTTCGACTGACGGGCCGGCCGTCCGCCCCGTCCGCCCCGCCGGCACGGGAGCCGGCATCCCCCCACGCGGCAGCCCCGCAGCGGACGCGGGCCGGCCACACGAAGAAGAAGGAGGAGCTGTGTCAGCCTCTCGAAGCAGATTCGCGGGCGCGTGCGTCGCGGTGGCGCTGGCCCTGGCCGCCCTCGGCGCACCGGCCGTAGCCGCCCCACCCGCCCCACCCGCGCCGCCGGCCCCGCCGGACGCCGCCTTCACCGTCACGGTCGGTCCGAAGGGGTCCTGGACCCAGCCGGACGACACCCCCGCCGTCCCCTACCTCGACAAGGACGGCACCTTCTACTACCAGCAGTCCCACGCGCTCTACGGAGCCTCCGACCCGCGCAAGTGGACCTTCTACACCGGCACGGACCTCGACACGGCCACCCGGTCGGGCCGGATCAGCGACGCGGTGAACCCCGCCGACAGCAGGGACAGGAACAACGACACCACCTGGCGCTGCAACAACAGCCCCACCGGAGCCGAGTCCACCGCCGCCCCGGCCGGATCGGGCTACTCGCAGCGGAACTTCTGCGACCTGACGGGCGTGTGGGTCGACCCGGACACCGGCGACTGGTACGGCCTGGTCCACAACGAGTTCACCCCGCAGCCCTTCGGCGACGGCTCCCACTTCGACGGGATCGACTACGCGCTCTCCACCGACCAGGGCCGCACCTGGACCGTCAAGGACCACGTCATCACCTCGCCGTACAGCACCGCGCGCGGCGACACCACGGCGTTCCCCCAGCAGACCTACCACTACGGCGACGGCGACCCGCGCCTGTTCACCGACACCGCCTCGGGCTACTTCTACGTCTTCTACGGTTCGAGGATCGTGGACAAGGGCAGCGGCTGGAAGACGTTCCACGCGCACGTGGCCCGGGCTCCGATCGCGGACAGGATGGCGCCCGGATCCTGGCAGAAGTGGTACGACGGGGCCTGGTCCCAGCCCGGCGTCGGAGGCCGCGAGAGCAACATGGTGCCGGTCGGCCCCGCGAACGCCACCGGATACACCCCCGCCGACCGGGAGTACGACCCGGCCACCACCGGGACGGCCGACCAGCAGGTCGCGGCCGGCACGATGCCCCCGACCTCTCCGCTGTTCGTCATGGACATCACCTACAACGCCCACCTCGGCCTCTACGTCGGCGAGCCGCAGGCGGTGAAACAGGACGGCACGGCACCCCAGCAGTTCTACGTCACCGACAACCTCGCCACGCAGAAGTGGCGCCTGATCGGCGACACCGGGAGCCACACCAACGCCTCCTGGTACCGGTGGTTCCTCGACGGCGCGAACAGGACGGCCTCGGGCATCGTCGGCAAGGACTTCCGCTCCTACTGCTCGTTCGGATGCTCGAACGGTTCCTCCTCCGAGTACGTCAACGTCTCGATCACCACCCCCACCCCCGCCGCGCCGCTCGACACCGGCAAGGCCTACCGGATCGGCGCGGCCGGGCGTGTCCTCGCCCAGGCCGACCCGGGCGGCACCGCCACCACCTCCCGGGCCACCGCCACCGGATCGGCCCTGGAATCCTGGATCTTCAGCAGCGCCGGTGACGGCAGCTACCGCATCACCAACGCGGCCACCGGGGGACTGCTGGGCGTCGACGCCACCTCCACGGCGCAGCGCGCCTGGGGTACGAAGCCCACCGTCACCGCGCCCGGGTCCGGCGGCCCCGCCGTCGGCCGGCAGTGGTGGGTCGTTCCCGGCGCCTCCGCCGCCGGCGGCGCGCCCACCGGCACCTACCGCCTCGTCAACCGGTACAGCGGACTGGTCATCGCCCTGTCGGCCACGGCCTCCCGGCAGGCCGAGACCACACCGGTCCGCTCCTGGACCGACACCGGCGGCGGCGCGGTGGGAGGCGGGCGCACGGCGGCCGAACAGACCCTGGCCCTCACGGCGGTGGGACCCGCGTCCGGCTCCCTCGACGGCACCCGTACGCTCGTTTCCGGTGGCCAGGCCCTCGACGACCCCGACCACAGCACCACCGCGGGCACCCGGCTGATCACCTACACGCCCCACACCGGCGCCAACCAGAGGTGGAACTTCACGCGGCAGCCGGACGGCTCCTACGAGATCGTCAACGCCGAGTCCGGCCTCTGCGCCGACGTCGGCGGCGGCTCCACCGCGGCGGGCGCCCCGGTGATCCAGTGGACCTGCCACGGCGGCACCAATCAGCGCTGGACCGTCGTCCGGGGCCGGGACGGCACCCACACCGTCGCATCGGTGAAGAGCGGGCTGCTCCTCACCACCGCCTCCACGGCCGCCGGCTCCCCGGTCACCCAGCAACCGGACACCGGATCGCCCCTCCAGCACTGGACGATCACCTGACTGAAAACCCGGTCAAGAAACGGGTGGGGCGCATGAGTCGTGCCGAAGGGGGGTACACGTACAAGGGGCCCATCGCCCCGCGTCGGCCCCGGCCGTGAAGTGGAGGCGAGCTTCGGATGACCGAAGGCACGATTCCCTACATCTCCCCGGCGCGCGTCACCGTGCTCGGTGTGCAACCCGGGGACCCGCCGTTTCGCATCGTCGAGATCGACGGCGAGGTCTTCAGTACCGCCAGGTCCATGACGGACGTCCTCCTCTCCGCGGCCGCCGCCGGTTTCACGATCCACGACCTGGACGATCCCGGGGAGGTCAGATGGGTCGGAGGCGGGAAGTTCCACTGGAGCCTCGCCGAGGCGAGCTGACCGTCCCGTCCGGGCCCAGCAGCGTACGGATGAGCTCCGTGGCGGGCAGCGCCGGGTGGAGGTAGACGTCCTCCCGGCGCTGCTCGACCGCCGCCAGGAGGGCGTGGAAGGTGTCCCGCGCCTCCTCCCGGCGCCCCGCGTGGTGCTGGGCCTGACCCAGCAGGCCCAGGTGGAGGGGGTGGCGCAGCAGGGTCCTGGAGCCGCGCAGCCGGTCCATCGAGGCGTGCATCAGGGCCAGGCCCTCCGCCTCCCGGGCGGAATGCGTCAGGCCCCAGCCTTCGAGCAGGCCGAGCATGGCCTTCCAGTAGAGCAGCCCGTGCTCGCCCGCCAGCCGGACCCCCTCGGCGCCCGAGGCCAGGGCCGTGCCGGCGTCGCCCTCCCAGGCCGCCACCACCGCGTCCACGTAGAGGGCGAAGGAACGGTCCGAGGGCCTGCTGTCGTACGCGGTCAGGCGCAGCAGTTCGCGGCGGCGTGCCGTGGCGGTCGTGCGGTCGCCCAGGAGCCAGTGGGTGAAGGCGTTGTAGGACCGGCAGGAGACGCGCGGGTCGTGCTGGAAGGTCCGGGCCAGGGAATGGCCGTCGCGGGCGTACCGGTCCGCCATCTCGACGCCGTGCTCCAGCTCGGCCAGGGCCTGCGGCAGCATGCCCCGCACGTGCAGCACGATGCCCTCGCCGTACGCCGCTCCGAGCACCGCCACCGGCTCGGAGCCGCGGCGCGAGATGTCCCGCAGCAGGCCGGAGAACTGCCGTGAGGCGTCGTAGCGGCCGGTGACCAGGTAGGCCGCGCACAGGGCCCACAGCACCGACGGGTCCTCCGGGGCCCGGGTCACCGGATTGAGCGCCCGGCCGCGCGCGAGCGCCGCCTCCGCCTCCGGATGGCCGTAGCCGCGCGTGGTGGCCAGGACCTGCCCGAGCTGGATGTGCAGCTGCTGTTCGAGGCGTACGGTCGCGGTCTCGTCCGGGGGCAGGAAACCGATCAGGTGCACCGCCCGGCGCAGCCAGGTCTCCACCCGCTCGTACGCCAGCTGCTGCTCGGCCTGTTCCGCGGCCTGGAGCATCCTCGGGAGCGCTCTCTCGGCGGGCAGGGCGCGCTGGGCGTGCCAGGTGTGGTGGGCCACCCGCTCGATCTCCTCGTCTCCCACTCGCCCCCGTCCGCGCGCGCACAGGGCCCCGGCGATCTCGGCGTGCAGCCGGTGCAGGTCCTTGCGGGCGAGCTCGCCGACGAGCGTCTCCTGCACCAGGGCGTGGGCGAAATGGAGCCGCCCGGGATGGTGCGGGTCCTCTTCGAGCAGACCGGCGCGGATCGCCGCCTCCAGCGCCTCGGCCACCGGCTCGTCCCCGGCGACCGTGCGGTGCAGCAGGTCCGTGTCGACCTCGGTGCCCAGGACCGCGCACAGCCGCAGCACGCGCAGGACCGGTCCGGGCAGCGTGGCGAACCGCTGGTTCAGGGCCTCGCGCACGCCGGTGGGTACGCGGGACAGGAGCGTGTCCACCGCGTCCGACCGGTGCAGGCTGCGGGCGTCGCCGAGGAGGGACAGGAGCTGCATGACGAAGTACGGGTTGCCCTCGCTGCGCCGGTGCAGCACCTCGACGACCTCCGCGTCCACGCCCGGCCCGGCCTGCGCCCGTACGAGCGCGGCGACGTCCCGGCGGGAGAGCCCGTCCAGCCGCAGGGTCTCGGTACGGGGGCCGCGCAGGACCTCGGAGAGGGTGCGGCGCAGGGTGGCGTCGGCTTCGACCTCGAAGTCGCGGGCGGTCAGCACGACCGCGAGCGGGTGGCCGTGGCGGCGGGTGCTCAGCAGGCGGAGCAGGTCCAGGGAGGCGGTGTCGGCCCAGTGCAGGTCTTCCAGGAACAGCACCAGCGGGCGCCGGGCGGCCAGGGCGAGCAGCACCTCGCAGACCGCGTCGTTGGTCAGGAACCGGGCCTGGGCCCAGTCGGCTCCGGCTCCTGCTCCGGCATCGGATCCGGGGCCGACGGCCGCTCCGGCCCCGGCCGTCCGTTCGGGCATCACGGGGGAGAGCAGTGCACCGAAGGGCCGTGCCGCGTCCCGGAAGGCGTCGGGGCGGGTGGCGGACAGCCTGCGCAGGACCTGCGTCCAGAGCCAGTAGGGCGGGACGCCCTCGCCGGGGAAGCAGTGGCTCCAGACCACCTCCAGCCCGTCGTCCCCGTCCGTTGCCCTGCCGACGGCCTCCAGCCGGGGGGCGAGTTCGAGGAGCAGGCGGGTCTTGCCCATGCCGGCGGGGCCGAGCACCCCGGCCACGTGCCCGTGGCCCACGCGCACGTCCGCCACGGCACCCGTCAGCCCGTCCAGTTCGCGGACGCGGCCGGTGAACGGCGAGGGGCCGGCCGGGCGCCCCGGCCCGTCCCCTCCGACCACCGCCCGCCGGGACGACGCCCCGGCCCCGGCGTCCGGGCACGGGTCCGCCGGCCGATCCCCGGACCGGTGCCCGGACGGGTCCGCGAACCCGTCCCCGGACCGGTCCGCGAGCAGGCGCCCGGAGGGGAGGCCGAGGGGATCGTCGGTCCGGGGCGGCGCGGGGTGGACGGGGCCGTGCGCGTCCGGTGCCGGGACGGGCGTGCCGTTGCGGCCGGCCTCCCCGGTGCCGTCGGTGCGGTGCCACGCTTCCGCGCGCGGTGCCGGGACGGCCCGGGGCGCCTGCGGTTCCCGGGTCAGGAGCGCGGTCCGGATCCGGCGCAGCTCGGCGTCGGTCTCCACGCCGAACTCCTCGGCGAGGTGGACGCGGGTGCGTTCGTACGCCTCCAGCGCCTCCGCCTGCCGGCCCAGCCGGGACAGCGCGGTCATCAGGTGGCCGACGAGGCGTTCCCGGGTGGGGTGGCGGCGGGCCTCCCCGTCGAGGTCGGCGGCCACCTCCTCGTCCGCGCCGAGGAGCAGCCGGGCCTCCGCGTGGACCTCCAGTGCGGTCAGCCGGACCTGTTCCAGCCGGGTCGTCTCGTCGTACAGGGACGGATGGGCGTCGAACTCCGCGTACGGGGAACCCCGCCACAGGCCCAGTGCCTGCCCGAGCCGGTCGCGCGCGCCCGCCGGATCGTGGCCTTCGAGCAACTGCCGCCCCTCGGCGACCAGCCGCTCGAAACGGCACACGTCGACGTGCTCCGGATCGACGTCGAGGACGTACCCCTGCGCCCGGTGGCGCACCGACAGCCGGGCCGCCCCGGCCGCCGGCCGCAGGGCGCGGCGCAGGTGGGAGACGTGGCTCTGGAGCGTCGCGACGGCCTGGCGCGGCGGCTCCCCGCTCCACAGTTCCTCGACGAGGACCTCCGTGGGCACGACGCGTCCGAGGCGTACGAGGAGCAGGGCGAACAGGGCCCGTCGGCGCGGCGGGCCGAGCGGGAGGTCGCGTCCGTCGTGGCGGGCCGCCATGGGCCCCAGCACCCTGAGCAGGGGCTCGGCCGGACGGTCCGCCGTCGGAGTTGCGGGCATGGAGTTCCCCATCTTGCACACGTGGCTGCGCTGGCAATCGGTCCGCACCGCGTGACCGCCGCCAGACAAAATGGATCATCACATGATGAACGGCGTATTCCAAGGCGGCCGTTCGGCCACGGCAAGCCCTTGGCAAGGCGTTCGCAAGGGGCGCCGTGCAGGATGGTCCGGTACCGGCAGGCGCCGAACGACGGGGAGCGTCCGGCCACCGTACGCCGGTCGACGGTCCGGCCCGCCGTCACGCCTGCCCCGTGCAACGCCGGACCGCGCCGCACGCGAAGGAATCCACCCCGAGGACCGTCACCATGCAGACAGCGTTTCCCCCGTCCGCACGCGGGGAGCGCGGACCGGCCCGTGCCGCGTTGGGCGCGGGCCCCACCATGCCGGGCGCGGCCGGCCGGACCCCCCTACCGGCCGGCCGCACCCACGAACCGGCCGGCCGCTCCGGCGAACTGGCCGCCCTCTTCGCCTGCGCCGAAGCGGCCGACGCCGGCCGGGCCGGGTGCGTCGTCGTGCGCGGGAACACGGGCATCGGGAAGACGGCCCTGATCGACGGATTCCGCCGCGACGACCGGCTGCGCGGGGCCACCGTGCTGCACACCGCGGGCCGCGCGGAGCGCGCGACCACCGCGTACGGCGCGGTCCGCGAGCTGTTCGGGCCCGGCGCGGAAGCCGAGCGCGTACCGCCCCGCACGGAATGGCTGGCCTCCACCCTCATGGCGCGGGGCCCGCTGGTGATCGTCGTGGACGACGCGCAATGGTGCGACGGGCCGTCCCTGCGCTGGCTGGAGTCCCTGATCCGCAGGACTGAGAGCGCGCGGCTGCTGACCGTGCTCGCCTGGGGTGCCTCCGGCACCGGTCCGGCACGGTCGGCGCTCGGCAGGATCGTCCAGCATCCCGGAACCCGCCTCGTCGGCCTCGGGCCGGTGGCCGAGGAACAGGTGGCCGAGACCGTCGAACGCGTCCTGGGGCAGCCGCCGGAACCCCCCTTCACCTGGCGCTGCGCCGCACTCTCCGACGGCAACCCGCTCCTCCTGAAGCGCATCCTGTTACGACTGCGCCGCGCGGGGGTCACGCCGCGGGCCCGGTCCGTGGGGCGGGTCGACGCGGCGTGGCGGGAGGTCCACACCGCGTCGGTACGGGCCCACCTGCGCGGTCTGACCGAGACGGAGCGGCGCGTCGTACGGGCCGCAGCCGTCCTGGACTGGAGCGACCGCCCGCCGTCCGCGACGGCGGAGGGCACCGGCCGGGTCGCCTCTCCCGAACGCGTCGGCGCGCTCGCCGGCGTGCGCCCCCGCCTGGTCTCCACGCTCCTGGACGGCCACCGGGACGACGAACTCGTCTCCGTCGACGGGGAGGAGGCCTTCCACGCGGCCGTGCTCGCCGCCACCCCGGCCGGGGAACTGGCGCGCCTGCGCACCCGCGCCGCACGGCTCCTCAACGACGAGGGCTTCGCCTCCGCCGAGGTGGCCAAGCACCTGCTCCCCCTGCCCCGGCTCGACGAGGGCTGGATGCTCGGCGCCCTGCGCGACGCGGCCGAACAGGCGGGCCGCACCGGCCCCCGGTCGGCGGCGGCCCCGTACCTGCGCCGGCTGATGGAGGCCGAGCCCGAGGAACACGGCCGCGTGCGCACCGCCCTCGACATGGCCGGAGCACTGGCCACCACCCACCCCGCCGACGCGCTGGACGCACTGCGGAGCCTGCTCGACCAGACCCGCGACGTCCGCCTGCGCGCCTCGGTGGCGGTGCAGTTCGCGATGACAGCCCTCGCCACGGGCGACGCGGAGGCGGCACTCGCCGTGCTCTCCCGCACACTCGACCGCCCGCCCGCCGAGCCCGGCGGGCGGGCCGAGGACCGCGCACTGCGGGGGACGATCGAACTGGCCCGCCTCGCCGCCGGTCTGCACCTGCCGTCGGCGTTCCCCGCCGTACGCGAACGGGCCCGCGCGGCCGTGTCACGGGAGGGCGCCGCGCCGGCCGGGAGCGGAGGCCTGCTCGCCCGTGCCCTGCTCGCCGTCGTGGAGGGGGACTCCGCGCACGAGGCCGTGGACCTGGTGGGCCGGGCGGTACGCGCCGAGGGCGCCGGGCCCCGGGACTGGACGCGCGCCCGCGCGGCCCAGGTGCTCCACCTGGCCGACGAGCCCGGCATGGCACTGGAGATGCTCGACCTGGCGTTGGCCGACGACAGCGGCTGCCTGCCCCGCTGGTCGCTGCTGGCGGAACGCTCCATGGTGCGCCACCGCCTGGGCGACGTCCCCGGCGCGGCCCTCGACGCGGACGCCGCCCTGGAAGCCGTGGAACACCCCGGGCAGGGTGGCTCCGCGCTGCCGTTCGTCGCCTGGGGCAGCGTCCGGCTGGAGCAGGGCGACACCGAGGCCGCGGAGTCGATGCTCGACCGGGTGTCCGCCGGCCGGCTGGACCACACCCTCCTGGGCAGGATCCCGTACCTGATGACCCGGGCCCGGATCCGGCTCGGACGCGGCGACGCGGAGGGCGCGCTGGCGTGCGCGCGGCGGTGTGAGCGGGGACTCGCGGAGGCCGGCCTCGACCGGCGGCCGTGGGCTCCCTGGCGGCCCCTGGCCGCCACGGCCCTCGTCCGGCTCGGCCGCACCCCGGAAGCGGCCGAACTCGCCGCCGAGGCAAGGGAACTGGCCGACCGGTGGGGCACTCCGTACGCGATCGGCCACGCCCTCCTGGCGGCGTGCACCGCGGCCGAGGGGGACCGGCGCACCGAATTCCTGACCGGCGCGGTCGAGGCGCTGTCCCGTTCCCAGGCCCGGCTGGACCGGGCACGGGCCGAGCTGCTGCTGGGCGGGCACCTGGCGCGGCGCGGCGACGCGGCGGGCGCCCGCCGCCACCTGGGCCGCGCCCACGAGACGGCGCGGCGCTGCGGCTCGCCCGCCCTGACCGCCGAGGTCCGGGCGGCGCTGGCCGCGGC